>JACDGI010000484.1 GCA_013821665.1 Anaerolineae bacterium | reverse complement strand
TCAAATGCAAGCGATGGGTATCCAACATCTCCACGTCCGTACTAACGAGGGCTTTGACTTAAAGGTCTCCGCTTCTATCCTTGCTCTCGCTTTTACCAATCTCATTCCCAACTAGCAATCACGGTAAAGATACATCCGATACGATTTTCAATGGGGCTGGTCATTGAGAGTGACTTTCTTAGTCGGCGTGACTGAGTTCATCTAATTAAGAGAATGACCAAAAACCACAAATTCAGGAATAGGATTTGTCGCAAATGTCGTCATAGTCGTCAGTGTCTGTAATGTCGGTTGCTGCCAATAGTGCCATACATTCGAGGGAGTATTGGCGGCAGTGGCGGCGGCGGCAACACTGCCAATTGGTCATTTTTATGGCAGTGATCATCCGATAAAGATTTAACCCTAAAACAATGCGGAACAATACCTCATTAGTATACGAACAAATGAGCTAAATGTCAAGTTTGGGTTTGGTTTGAAAATGTGCGAGATGGAGGGATAAATATGCCGGAAGGGCTTGCCAGCGGCAAAACTCGGAACCCCTACCCTAACCCTCCCCCGTAAACGAGGGAGGGAATAAAGCGGCAGCCTAATACATTTGGGGCGTGTTAGTTGGATTGGTCGAAACGGGCGAGAACGTCACTGATGGGGCCAGCCATGTAGAAGTGCTGCTCCGGGATATGGTCGAGTTCGCCATCAAGGATGCGACGAAAGCCTTCGATAGTATCTTTGAGGGTAACGTAACGGCCTTCTCGATTGGTAAAGCGTTCGGTCACGAACATGGGCTGCGTCAGGAAGTTTTCGATTTTGCGGGCGCGGGTGACCAGCAAACGGTCATCTTCCGAGAGTTCATCTATACCCAAGATCGCGATAATGTCTTTGAGTTCGACATAACGCTGCAAAATCTTTTGGGTTTCGCGAGCCGTATGGTAATGCAGTTCGCCCACGATATTCGGATCAAGGATGCGGCTGCTGCTTTCCAGTGGATCGACTGCGGGATAGAGTGCTTTTGCAAAAATCGCGCGGCTGAGTGCGATGGTTCCGTCCAAGTGGGTGAACACGGCGACCGGCGCGGGATCAGAGTAATCATCAGCCGGAACGAAGACGGCTTGCAGGGATGTGATGGAACCTTTGTTGGTGGAAATCAACCGTTCTTGAAGCTGCCCCATTTCATCAGCAAGTGTCGGCTGATAACCAACAGCGGAAGGCATACGACCTAAGAGCGCGGAAACTTCTGAACCAGCCAGCGAATAACGGTAGATGTTGTCGATGAAGAGCAGAACATCGCGACCTTCATCACGGAAATATTCGGCCATCGTCACACCGGAAAGGGCTACACGGAGGCGAACTCCCGGCGGCTCGTTCATTTGACCAAAGACCATCGCCAGTTTATCCATAACCCCGGCATCTTGCATATCACCATAAAGTTGTGTGCACTCGCGGGTGCGTTCACCGACTCCGGCGAAGACCGAGAGGCCATTGTGCTGGATAGCAATCGAGTTAATGAGTTCGGTAATGATGGTGGTTTTGCCAGTACCCGCGCCACCGAAGATGCCCGTTTTACCGCCGCGCGTGATGGGCGCAATCAGATCAATGACCTTGATGCCGGTTTCAAAGATTTCCAAGCGCTTGTATTGTTCATCAAATTCGGGCGGAAGCGCGTGGATTGAGCGCTGAGGTGTGCCAATGGGAGGCGCGGGTTTGCCATCAATCGGCTTGCCCAAGACGTTGAATAAGCGGCCTAATGCGGCTTCTCCAACAGGCACATGAATAGGGCCGCCAGTGGTATAGACTGGCATCCCGCGTTTGAGTCCGTCGCTGGTACCCATGGCGACGGTGCGGACTTCGCGATTGCCGAGGTGCAACTGCACTTCGAGAATGAGTTCGCCGCCGTCTTCGGTTTCTAAGCGCAGCGCGTCAAAGATGCCCGGTAAATGACCGGGTGAGAATTCGACATCAATCACGCCGCCCATAATTTGGGTAATCTTACCTTGCGTTCCGTTCATGATCGGGTTGCCTCCTGATTGCAACTTAGCGATAACTGTGGACAGTTGATCTGTCCGGTTTTCCCATTCCAGTTGGCTCAGGCGTGTACGTACCCGCTGAAGTTGTTCCTCATGCGCGGTGATGGCGGCTTCTAACTCCTGCTCTTTGGCTCGCAGCATCGTTTGTAAGTGCGCGAGTGGTAGATCCTCATCCAGCAGCTTGGTAATGTCGTCCAACGACAAGCCCAATTCTTTGAGGCTGGTGATGCGGTTAAGCCGGGGTGCTTGTTCCGCAAGGTAATAACGGTAGCCGGTGTAGGGATCGACAGTAGAAGGACTGAGCAAGCCAATTTCGTCGTAATATCGTAAAGCGGATACCGATACCTGACAGAGTTTGGCGAACAACCCAATCCTGAACATTGTTCCCTCCGGCGTGACTGAATTCCAGTCTTTCCATTATGCACCAAAGCGTTTGCCTGTGCCTTATTTCACACACTTTACAACCCTCAAGCAGGTTGAGAGTCAAGGGGTTGCGAGAAATTGGCCGATATTGCCTTTCAGTTCCGCATCAAAAGGTGTTTTTTCTCTTATTCGCCCATGTGACCTAAACCATAATCATCCATTACGGTGATCCATTAGGCAGCGAGATTTGGTAGGCTGTTTAATAGGGTCATTATTTATTGGAAGAAAACATGGACGATCAAAAACTTATCTTGGTAACGGGTGCAACGGGTTATGTGGGCGGACGATTGATTCCGCGCTTGCTGGCAGAAGGCCACAAGGTACGGGTGATTACACGGGACGCGCGGCATGTCAGCGGACGGTCGTGGCTCGATCAGGTCGAGGTCGTGGAGGGCGATGTCCTTAAAGCACAGAGCTTAAATGATGCGCTCGAAGGTGTGAATGTGGCCTATTATCTGGTTCACAGCATTTCGGCGCGGGCGGATTTTGCCGAACGCGATGCTAAGGCTGCAAACAATTTTGCTCAAGCCGCGCAAACCCATAAGTTGGATCAAATTATCTATCTGGGCGGCCTCGGTGATAGTTCTGAAGAACTTTCAGAGCATTTGGAGTCACGGCATGAGGTAGGCGAAATTCTACGCAGTTATCCCACACCTGTGACGGAGTTCCGTGCGGCGGTCATTGTCGGCGCGGGCAGTGTGTCGTTTGAGATGGTGCGTTATCTGACCGAACGGCTGCCGTTTATGATCGCGCCGAAGTGGTTGTATACGCGTACCCAACCGATTGCGGTTGATGATGTGCTGGCGTATCTGGTGGGTGCATTGGATAAGCCGGAAAGCCATAACCAAATCGTCGAAATTGGCGGCAAAGATGCCATGCCTTATATCGATATGTTGATGCGATACGCCGATGCGGTTCATCTGCGGCGGATGGTCATTCGGGTACCACTGCTGGCACCTCGATTGAGTAGTTATTGGGTGCATCTGGTGACACCGATTTCATGGGACATTGCCCAACCGCTGATCCAGAGTTTAGAGCATGAAGTAGTGGTTAAGGATGACAGCGCACAGCGTTTGTTCCCCGAAATTAAGCCGTTGGGTTATGACGAGAGTGTGCAGCGGGCACTAAAAGAAACGGATGCTAAAAAGGTCGAAACCACATGGCTTGATTCTACGGCAGACATTTGGGAGTCGGACGAGCCGTATACGTTTGTCGAGAAAAGGGGCATGGACATCGAGCAGCGGACGACTGAAGTTGATGCCACGCCAGAAGTTATTTTTGACAAGTTGAATACGATTGGTGGGCAAAATGGCTGGTTTGTGCTGAACCAACTCTGGCATATTCGTGGACTGGCTGATCGTTTGATGGGTGGCGTGGGTAACCGTCGTATCCGGCGGGATGCGATGCACTTGCGGGTAGGCGATACGTTGGATTTCTGGCGCGTCGAGAATATTCAGCCAGCAAAGATGATCCTGCTGCGGGCAGAAATGAAATTACCGGGTGAGGGTTGGCTGCGCTTCGATCTGGAGCCGCAGGAAAACGGTAAGACGCAACTGAAGCAGACCGCTTATTTTGCGCCGCGCGGGTTTGCCGGTTGGGTCTATTGGACGATGTTGTTTGTCTTCCATAAGGTCATTTTTGATGGGATGATCGCGCAGATTAAAGCGCTGGCGGAACAAGATGACAATGCGCCGAAGCCAGTTGTGCAGTCGCGACACATTGCGCCGATTGCGATTGGTGCGACATTTGCGATTGCGGTGGGTGCGATTGTGACCGTGCTGATTCGACCACGGGATTAAGTCGAACAGCCTTAAATAATAAAGAACGCGGAAATAATAGATTTTTATTTCCGCGGTTTTTAATGAGAAGATTTTTAATCGTGTTTGGGTGAGGGTTGCTGCCATGACTAAAAAAATCAAGCTGACTAAAGATATCACTGAGCAAGAGTTTGATAACGGTTACTGGTATGCAGACGAGATCAAAGCGTTTGCAAAAGAGTTGGGTATTGCCCACAGTTCTAAACTCCGAAAAGATGAACTTGAAAAGCTCATCAAGACCTTTATTCGAACGGGCAAGATTGAATCCGCGCCGCGAAAGAACCTCATCCCTAAAGGCATAAAGGACTATAAAGTCGGATTGGCACTTTCATTACCGATCCATAACTACACGAGTAACAAAGAAACCAAACATTTTATCGAGCAACAGGCTCTTAAAATAAAACCCACGCTCAAGGAGAAATCGGGAACCCGTTACCGGTTGAATCGTTGGCGAGAGGAACAGATCACGGATGGTAAAAAAATCACCTATGGCGACCTTGTAAACGAGTATATACGTATGAATGAAAGCACCGAAGCCTTTCAAAAAATTCCACAGGTACGTTACATCAACTTTCTGGCGGCGTATTTAGCTCATGAAAAAGACGCGACCAGAGATGATGCTATAAAAGCTTGGAAACAACTGAAGGAACTGGATGTTCCGAAGGATTATGCGTCGTGGAAGCGGATCAAAAATGATTAACGACCAAAGGCAATTTGGGGTAATGCACAGTAAACGGCGCTTAGATATCCATGTCATATAAAACAAAGCGTGAACAAGAACTGATTCAACAAATTGAAAGTGCCTTTGTCGATTCAGTTCGCCCTAGTGACGATGAACTGATCGTCAATCCAGAATATGATAAGGCAGATAAATTCATCCAAGATTTTAAGGGCAAAACTTGGCAGGATGTAACGCTCGAAATTCTTTACCGTCGTCGTCTACAACTGCCGCTGTTTACCGCCCAAGCATTTCGATATTTTCTGCCCGCGTTTTTGATCGCCCCGTTACGACCATCATCCGATTCAAAATACAATTCCGATGAAATATCCGAGCATGTATTTTACAGCCTTATTTCCCCTGCTGGTAAATTTATTTGGACGCTGAAACTCAAGGACATAATCAGTGGGCTATCCGCAAAACAAAAGTTAGCTGTGACGAGCTTTATTCAATACTTTCTAGAGAACAATCCGCAAATTGCGGCGCTCTACGCGGATCAAGTTAAAAGCTTTTGGAGTATCTAAGGGGATAATACGGGAGGATCACAAACCCTCCCATACAGGATATTTGTGTTTCGTCGTTAATTGCGTCGGGGCATTTGCGGGTTGCCGGGGTTGAAGTGTTTGAGGATGACCAGCGGTTCGGTTGAACTGCCATTGGTAATTTGCACACCGGCGGTGGCTGCGTCATAGGTCACAAACATTTCGTCCTCGGTGAGTTCGCCGTAGCGGATGAGGGAGGGCGATGAAATAGAATGCGCCCCGAAGCGTCCATAACCCTGTACACAAATCAGGCCATAGGCGGCTGGATCTGTGATGGTCACGGTGCGCCCCGGCAAAACGGTCAGTTCTTTGGCGCTGTACCACTCGCTGCCGTAGGTGATCCAATTTTCTTGATAGCCAGCCTCTTGCATGTGAGCAGGATCGCCAGCAGGTTTGGGTACTGTGAAGTGATTTTTGCCAAATTCAGGATCGAGGTTAGCGTCCCAATCCAGCATCGCCATCAGATAATCGAAGTCATGATGTTTGTCGGTTGGCACATCTTTGACGACCAAATCCCACGATACAACTTGATAATCCCCTACCAGCGACTGCCACATGGATGATACATCGCTGGCACGCTGTGGTTCGTAGGTGCAAAAGGTTCCCGGTGCGTGAAGGATTCCCGGTGGCACATCCCAACCCGTGCCGGGAGTCAGACGATAGGCTTTGGAGAGTGCCAAGATGTGATTGTCGCCTTCGCCCCAATGCTTGAGGCAGTCGACGACCTGATCTTTGGTCGTGCCGGGTTCAAAGCCGAAGAAGGTGTAGGGGTAAGTATCCAGCGCGAAGTTGTACTGCGCTGGGAAGAAATAGGCTTCCGGTTTGCCCAGTTTGCCGACGTTAGCGGCCATTTCGTCACTCTGGTGGAGGTGGTGCGGCAGCGGATACATGTTGTCGAAGAACTTGCTGTACATGACCCAGCCACCGTATTTGCTG
>JACDGI010000483.1 GCA_013821665.1 Anaerolineae bacterium | reverse complement strand
GGTGTCATCTTTGTGCCGCTGGCCTCTTTAAATTCCGCCGCTGACATCGTGACCACCATCGCCGAAAACATTGGCTTCAGCTTTTATGGCGAACACCTACCCGCCCAGCAAATGATCGACTTTTTACGCGAACGTTCGATGCTGCTGGTGCTGGATAACTTCGAGCATCTGCTTGACGGTGCGCCGTTGGTGGCTGATATTGTCCAAAACGCGCCCAACGTCAAGTTGCTGGTGACATCCCGTGAAAAACTCAATCTCAGCGGTGAGATGATCTTCGCCATGTCCGGCCTCGACTTCCCCGAATGGGAAACGCTGGCCGATGCGATGGAATATGATGCGGTCAAACTGTTCATGCAAAGCGCACACCGAGTCCGATCCGATTTTGCGCTTCAGGCTGATGATCTTGTCAATCTAGCGCGGATCTGCCGATTGACCGAGGGTATGCCCTTGGCCTTGGTGCTGGCTGCCGGTTGGGTGGATGTGCTGTCGCTCCAACAAATCGCCGCCGAGATCAAACACGGCATCGATATTCTGGAAACCGAAATGCGCGATGTGCCGGAACGTCATCGCAGCGTCCGCGCCACCTTTGACCTCACATGGGGGCGCTTGACCGATGGTGAGCAGTGCGCCCTCATGCGTCTGTCCGTCTTTCGCGGCGGCTTTACGGTTGAAGCGGCTCAGGCCGTGGCGGATGCTGATGTGCGTAACCTTCGTAAGTTGGCGAATCAGGCGCTTGTACAAGTGTCGCCGGATGGTCGCCATGACATCCACGATTTATTGCGCCAGTTCAGCGCGGAAAAATTAGCCGCATCCGGCGAACAGTCCGAGATACAAGCCCGCCACGCCGCCTTCTTCATCGAGTTTATGGCACAGCGTCAGCAAGACATCAACACCAATCGGCAACTTGAAGCCTTAGCCTTAATTGATCCCGACTTCAAAAATGTGCGCGGCGCGTGGCACTTCGCCGTCAACCAGCACGATTGGGATGCCCTCCCCAAAGTCTTACACAGCTTATGGTTCTACTGCGACATCCGTTCACGCGGACAAAAAGCGGTCGAGCTATTGGAAGAAGCGGTCAGGGGGTTGCAATCCCAACCTTCCACCGTGATTACCCAACTGGCATCAGGCCGTATATTAGCGCGGCTCGGCTGGTTTTATAACGATATTGGCTTTGCCGAACGTGCCGCCAACACTTGCGACGAAGCCATCCGCATTTTGCGCCAGCATGACAGTCCGCAAGACCTCGTCGCCGCCTTATATGGTCGCCAGAAGTTGGCCGGATTCCTCTATCAACCGGATATTGCCTTGAGTGCCTCACACGAAGGCTTGCGCATCGCCCGCGCCATCGGCGACCGCAGTTGGGAAGGGAATTTTCTCTTGGGCATTGGGTGGGCCAACATCGTCAATAATGATCTGACTGCTGCCTTACAATCTGCCGAAGAAGGCTTAGCGATCCTCGAAGCAGTTGGTAATCGTTGGGGTATCGGACTGGCTTACAGCTTATTAGGCCGCATCAAAGCCGATCAACACGACTATGAACAAGCCGCGCAGTGGTTTGAAAAAGCGCTGATTTTCTCGGAGACTTTCGGTCATTTATATGGCATCGCCGCCAACCACACCCGACAAGCCGGCATTGCCCTCGCCACCCACGACTTAGCGACGGCGCGTCGTCATTTACTCACAGCCTTACGCGTATTTGGTGATGCAGGTTATCAGTGGCGGGCGACTTATCCCTTAGCCTATGTTGCCGAGATGTTTGCCGCTCAAGACCAACCGCAAAAGGCCGTTGAAATTTTAGCGACGGTACATAAACAACGGGCACTGCTTCAACTCACGGATGATGTCGCCTCGACTCTGCGCAGCGAATTGGAAGCTAAATTGGATTCAGATGTCTTTGCGACAGCGTGGTCACGTGGTATGGAACGGGAATTTAATAACGTGGTATCAGAATTGCTGGCGAACGAGGAAGAATAAACACGATAAACAAAAACGCCCGATGTCAGTTTCAACATCGGGCGTCGTTAGTTTGGGCACTCTTTCACGTTTATGCCCAGCGTGTCAGCAAAAGAACGGCTGACGAGAAAACAGTGCGTCGAGGCGCTTCGGCTTCGTGATTATGTTTAGTCTCAGCAGCCTGTGCTTCGCGTGCTAACTTGGCTAACTTGGCTTGTTCGGCCATTTCTTGTAGATGGCTGCGGCTCTCTCTACCGTTCAGCATATGATCTAACTCGTACATGATTTTTCCCCTTCGGACAACAATTGATACTGACACTTTACACCTTGGCGAGTTTGACCGTCATCCATCAAAGGGTTGAAACCGTGTCGGGAAAATGTTTGAATTTGTTTGAAGGTTTTTGGCTCACTTCCATTCAACTTTTAGGCGTACAAAGGCTGGTTTTCGATACAATTTGCCCTAGCCGAAAATCCTAAACGATTCGACTGCATTAAATTGTCACTTTTCTGCCGTTGAGGTTCACAGTGAAGCAATTGACATTTGAATAAAGACACTTCAAGAAGAGAAACTATTTAGCAGGAGATAATCCTGTCTGAATCAAAGTCAGCATCTGCTCAATTTCCTGAGACGCGTTTTCAGGGGACATAGCTTCAAATGTATGGAGGAAAAAAACACTTAGAAAAGCACCAAGATAGCGTGTCATATATTCTAAGGGAATGTCGGATCGTACCTCGCCGCGTGCTTGACCATAGCGCAGCAATCGAAGATAAATATCCTCAACTCCGGTCATGATGGTGGCGCGTTGCGATGCACTGCCAGAGATAAAACTATCGCGAGCAAAAGCTTGTGCCACATCTGGAAAATCCCGCAAGAGTTCACTGATTGATTGATAGATAAAGTGGAGCAGTTGAGCGGTTGTCGGCTCAGTACGCATATAATCAATAAACTTGGCTTGCAGATGGTTATCCAAAATTTCTTGTCCCCAAGGAAGCAGCAGCGACTCTTTAGATGGGAAATAATTAAATAAGGTTTTCCGGCTGATCTCTGCTTGTTCAGCAATCTCATCCATCGTCGTTTCGCGGTAGCCCTTTGTTTTAAACAACTCAATCGTTACCTCAACAATGCGTTGAGTGACTTTCTGTTTATTGCGTTCGCGCAGCGATGGCTGACTCATAAAGTGCTTTCCGGTCGAATTTTTTAATACGAAACTGCCTCACTACATAGCATAATCATTTATGCTAATAAGGGATAGGATTATGAACTTTAACTTTTAAATACGGTCTACCGTCGCCTCGTAGGGGAGTATCTATGTATGCTTCCGCATAATCACCCTCTCGAACGCATTGGCTCCCTTCCCCTGCGTGCGGGGGAAGGGTTGGGGTTAGGGGTTTCATTACCTACCACACACAGTCGAACATGTTCAGAAGGCGACTTGCAAATGCTGTAACCCTCGCAGTTGCACATTCTCGCGCCACATGATGCTTTCACGCGGCTCCCCAAAATGAATGTTCGGAAACCGCTTGAGCAGCGTTGCAAAAGCGATTTCACCTTCGAGTCGGGCCAGTGGCGCACCTAAACAATAATGAACGCCTTGCCCGAAAGCCATGTGACGGTTCAAGTCGCGGGCAATATCGAACTCATTAGGGTCTGTGTATTCCCGTTCATCACGATTGGCTGCGGCCAATATGATAATCATCATTTCGCCCTGATGAACTTCTTTCCCCCCGAATTGTAAATCTTCGGTCGCATAGCGCGGTGCGGGCATCGTTACCGGGCCATTGAAGCGCAGCAGTTCTTCGACCGTATTAGGGACGAGGCTCAAATCAGACTTCAGTCTTTCGAGTTGGTCAGGGTAATCCAACAGCATGAGTGTGCCGATACTGATCAAATTCGAGGTTGTTTCATGCCCCGCAAAAATCAGAAGACTAATCATCGTCAGCAGTTCTTCTTGGTCGAGATGGTCACCAGCTTGTTCCATCGCGACAAGTTGGCTGATGAGGTCGTTACCGGGGTGTTGACGTTTTTCGGCAATCAGGCGCACCACATAGTCCGAAAAGGCTTGCGCTTCGTTCGTCTCATCCCGTTTAGCAAAGATACTGGCGCTTTGGGCGATGACATTCGACCATTGCTGGATTTTCTCTTGATCTTCATGCGGAACGCCGAGCATATCCGAAATGACGTTGATGGGAAGTGGATAGGCATAATCCGCAACCAAGTCCATTTCACCCTTAGCTTCTACCCTATCCAACAGTTCATCTGCAATTTGTTGAACACGCGGTCGCAGATTTTCTATGAAGCGCGGCGTAAAGGCTTTTGAAACTAATCCGCGCAATCGGGTGTGGCAACTGCCATCAACCAGCGGCAGATTGCCTTTACCGAATAAGCCGGACATCCCCAATGGTGGTTCCTTCATTTCAACCGTGTAACGCTTGTCCTTCATAATCTGAACGGCATCTTCCAACCGTGTAATCAACCATGCTGTTCCCTCGCCCAAAGGTGCTGGAATCTGCATCATATCGCCCATAGAACGCAACTGCTCGAAGAGTGGGAATGGATTCGCCGCAATAGCAGGGTCGGAAAACATAGATTGCATCGAGGGGGCATCGCCGTTGGGAGTTTGAGGTTCGTTGAACATTTAAGTTTCTCCTTGCTTACGAAATGACCATCACTGGGCCAAACTTGATCACAAAATGCTGAATATAAATTTACACTGAGTGTAAATTTATATTCAGTGTATGGCTGCTTTTCAAGGATGTCAAGAGGGTTCTCACTTATCTAAAACGGCTGTGCTTTGACGAATCGCTTGGTTTAGATATAAAGAGAAGTACAATTATGAAGCATCAAAGACAGGTTGTCTCTGATTTTTCATCCCATCTATAGGTCTATAGTAAGTGTTAGAGGTTTATCGTAATGGCAGCCAATATGCAGCGTCAGCAACCCTTACCCGGTCAAGAATCCGTGTGGGATTATCCACGCCCACCGCGCGTAGAACTCACCAATAAGAGCATTCGTATCATCTTTAACGACGAAATTATCGCTGAAACCAATCGTGCCTTCCGCGTGTTGGAAACCAGTCACCCACCCGTCTATTACATCCTCGCAGCCGACATCCGCATGGAGTATTTATCCGCCACCAATCGCAGTACCTTCTGTGAATTTAAAGGTGCGGCCAGTTATTGGACGATTCGCCTTAATGGGCGTGCATCCGAAAACGTCGCATGGAGCTATCGCCAACCTGCCGCCGGTTATGAGGCCATCAAAAATCATCTGGCGTTTTATCCCAGTAAAGTCGATGCCTGTTACGTCAATGATGAACTCGTACACGCTCAGGAAGGCGACTTTTACGGCGGTTGGATTACCAAGGACATCGTCGGCCCATTTAAGGGTGGCGCAGGAACTTTCGGCTGGTGAGAAACCCCTCATAAAAAGGGTGAATTTTGCGAAAAAGGAGTATCATTAAGTCTGCTATCAATTGAAATCAAAATGGAGGCAGTCATGTCTGGCTTCTTCGGTTCACAGAATGAGAAAGATCAGGGGGCGTTTGGCGCACTGCGCGTCGAAATCCGTCCCTTGATGCGTATGGTTTATATGTGGATGACCTTGGGCTTGGTCATCTCAGGTGTGGTCGCCTATTATGTGGCGCATTCTTCGATCATGGACAAATTGATCGACAGCCCCGGCATACTCATAGGTGCCATTGTCGGCGAGTTG
The DNA here is from genome assembly GCA_013821665.1 of Anaerolineae bacterium. Classification (GTDB taxonomy): domain Bacteria; phylum Chloroflexota; class Anaerolineae; order Aggregatilineales; family Phototrophicaceae; genus CFX2. The sequence goes on along the minus strand of JACDGI010000483.1, from coordinate 789 downwards.
GCATTGGTCATGGCCTTGTCGTTCCTGTTCCGTCGGCTTTCGCCCACGGTTGCGGGTATCATGTTCATCGCCTACGCCGTACTCAATGGCCTAACCCTGTCGTTGATCTTCATTGTCTACAACGTCGGCGCGATTAACTTGGCCTTCTTCTCGGCAGCCGGTACTTTCGCTGCCATGAGTGTTCTCGGTTATACCACCGAGCTTGACCTCTCCAAGTACCGCACCTATTTCATCATGGCGCTCGTCGGTCTGGTGATCGCGATGGTCATAAACCTGTTCTTGAACAGCTCCGGCTTGGATCTGATCATCAGCATGGCCGGTGTCTTGATCTTCACCGTCCTCACGGCCTATGATACCCAGCGCATCAAGCGCATGGCGGCTGATCCTGCCCTCAGCGAAGATGGCAGTTTGCTCATGAAGATCAGTATTCGGGGTGCGCTCACCCTGTATCTGGACTTCGTCAACCTGTTCCTATTCCTGTTGCGGCTGTTTGGTCGCCGCCGCTAATTTCCACTAGTTTGACATTAAAGGCGTATCCCTCAAACGGATGCGCCTTTTCTTTACCCTCTCCAACTCCAAACAAACCAACTTATAACTTGATTTCATAGCCCTTTTGTTCTACAATAATCCTATGTTTAATTCTTCTGTAGCACCGCACTAAACGGTGGAAGTGTTTTTCTTGATAAAAGCAGGAGCTTTCGGGAACACGTATTTTGCATTTGCTCCCCTCCCTGTGTTTTGGCTATCAGCAGAGTGAGCCTGCGAACGTTGCTGATGTAGGGGTTGGGG
>JACDGI010000482.1 GCA_013821665.1 Anaerolineae bacterium | reverse complement strand
CGATTCCGACACCATTATCGCTGACCTCGACTCTAATACTGGCGTTTTCGAGATAGGTTGCGACCTTTATCATTCCGTTCTGTTCGGTAAACTGAAGAGCGTTATCGAGCAGGATAGTTAGCACTTGATCAATTTTATCAGCATCAAGGTTGATGTCAGGTAAGCCAACCTGCAAATGTTCAGTCAATTTCACCGGCTTGAGGTCAGCTTGGAGCTTGACCCTGTTGAGTACCTCGATCACCTGACGATTAATGCTGCCGGGTTGAAGCACTAACTCCGTTGTGCTGTCGAGGACTGCCATTTGCTGAAGTTGGTCTAAAACCCGTGTCAGATAAAAAAGCTGTTTATTAACGGCCTCGATCTTCTCCATCTGCTTGTCTTTATCGACTGTTTTGCCAATTAAATACAATCCGGTGGCAACCAAGGCCAGCGGAGTACGCAAATCATGTGAAATATCCCGAACAAAATCCGCCAGTACCTTGCTCCGCTGGCGTTCGGCGGCCAGTTCCACGCGCTGGGTTTCGGCCTGCTTCTGGAGCGTGACATCGCTGACCGCAATACGATAGGTCGTTTCAGTACCCGCCGTAATCTCTTGCATAAGCCCAATGCCATCCAACCGGGTTACTAGAGGGGATCGACTAGGTGAGATCAGAACGATTTCACATTGTTGGGGCTGCTGGGTACTGAGCAAGGCTTGATAGAAAAAGTGATAGGTATCTTGGGTGCTGCTATCAATAAAATCGGATAGATGGCTTTTGATGAGTTTCTCGCGGTCAACTCCCAACAGCGTCACAAAAGTGAGGTTGGCATCTTGAATACGCTCATGGGTGTCGAGGGTGAGTAAACCAACGGGGGAAAATTCATAGAGGTCGCTGTATTTGCCGCGCGAGGTTTCAAGTGCAAGCTGTGTCACTCGCAGTTCTTCGTTTTGCAGTTCCAACTCAATTTGATGAATGTGCAACTCATGGATCAATCTTTTAGCATCTTCAAGCGAAAAATCCGCCATATTGACGAGTTGTTCTTGAAGCCTCTGTTCAGCACGCTGACGAAGCTCTGAAGCATCTTGATCGGCCATTTTATTAACCTCTACTGTTTCTCGAATCGTCTACTATAAGATTTGAGTTCGACAACAGATTTGACACACCCATAACCCTAGACTTGAATGTGTGCAAAATAAACACTCGATGGTCTGCCGACAGAGAGTTGAGGTCTGAAGACAGCTCTCATTTTGATGCAGCACGAAGGGGTTTCCAGCCTAACTTGACTTCCGTTCCAATGCCCGGACTGCTGCTAATTTCTAAAACAGCTCGAATGGACTCAGCTCTTTCACGCATGGTATCCATACCCACAGATATGTGTGTTGAGTCAAAGCCGTGCCCATTATCACGGATATTGAGGGTTAGCTGATCAGACTGGTACTGTAAATGAATGGTAAATTGAGTGGCCTGACTATGTCTCGCGATGTTGTTCAGACTTTCCTGAGCAATACGGTAAAATGTGAAATGAACATCAGCGGGCAAAGTTGTTTCTTGGCCTTCGATTTCCAATTGGGCGATGATCATCAGCCTTCCAGACACGGATAAGCTTAACTGATTCAAGAGTGTACTGAGCGGAATTTTAAATATCATTTCAGGGCGCAGTTCGAGCAGCAAGGTTCGCATTTCCGCCATCGCTGCCTGATTGAGGGTTACGACCTGCTTAATCTGTTCTGTGCCGCGCTCCGGCGACTGCGCCCAAGTTTGAGGCAGACTTTCAGCCAATAGCGTTGCCGCAAATAAGGCCTGGTTGACGGCATCGTGCAAATCGCGTGCCAATCGCTGCCGTTCTTCCAGTACAACCAAGTCTTGAGCCTGTTTTTCGAGGCGCACCCGTTCAAAGGCCTGCGAACACTGCTGAGCCAATGCCTGTATAAATGCTTTATCCTCTTCGGCAAAGGCCTGCGGCTGCGCAAAACCATAACTCAGACCGCCAATGGTCCGTTCATTTACTTTGAGCGGCAGGTTGACAAAGGCTTGACCATCATCGGCTGCGGGCGGTGAGGCTTCAGGATAACGGCGTGCGTAATCTTCTAAGGACGTTATCCAAACAGGTATCCCTGTTCTTACCGCTTCGGTCAGTGGGGTGGCCGAGTCCAACGGCAGCCGTTGATAATTTTCCGATAGCCCGTAAAAACGCAGTGTTTCGAGAGTGCTACCATCGTTTGACAGCATCATGATGCCGCCTCGATTCGTGCCAAGCATCGGTAAACTTTGTTGGAGATAAATTTCGGACACCTGCTCATCGGAAATCGCGAGAAAAAGAGCTTCCACAATGTTGTGCAAATAGTTCAGGCGCTGCACAGCGCGTTCAGCCCGGCTGCGTCCCTCTTTCTCCACAGCATAAAGGCGCGCAATTGCCAACTCTGACCGGCGGCGCTCGCTAATATCACTGGCCGCAATGCGGTAGGTGGTCTGCTGACCCGTCTGAACCAGAACGATACCATCCAGACGGACAGCGAGAGGCATTTGAGTCGCCAAAAGTAACGTTATTTCACAGTGTTGGGGCTGCTGGGTGCTGAGCAAGGCTTGATAGAAAAAGTGATAGGTATCTTGCGCCTTACTGTCAATAAAATCAGACAGATGGCGTTTGATGAGTTTCTCGCGGTCAACCCCCACCATCGTCACAAAAGTGAGATTGGCTTCCTCAATGCGTTCATTGTTATCCATTGTGAGCAGACCCACAGGCGAAAATTCATAGAGATCCATGTATTTATGGCGGGAGGTTTCGAGTTCGATCTGCGTCGCTCTCAGTTCTTCATTTTGTAGTTCGAGTTCAATCTGATGCACCCGCAGCTCGTGAATAATTCTTTTAGCATCTTCAGGTGAAAAAAAGACAATTTGAGAGAGTTCGGTTGTAATCTTCGCTTCAGCCTGTTTGCGAAGCTCCGAATAATTATCTGTATCTTCTTGTTTCGCCATGAGATTAAGCCTTTTATACTTCTCAGCCAGAAGGGTTACGCGAGTGAACCATTCATTGGCTCAAGAGCCACCAATACCAAGGGAAGCTTGGTGTCTTCAGTTTGAATCTGTCTCGCGCTCAATAGCACTTTTCGAACACCCAAATTCGCAGATTTTAGTGTGACTTCGTAACCCTCAAGCGTTGTATTCTTTTCAAAAACCACTTTGATTAATGCCACCAATTCTGGAATGTTCCAATCACCATCCCCTAATTCACTCAGTGGAAGTCCCACTGTTTCTTTAGCCGTAACCCCCAATGTTTGGAAGAAGGTTTTGTTTGCGTTAATCACATGCAGTTTAGCATCAATCATCAGGAGTGGATTATGGACGGTATTAAAAACGTTTTCGGCTAGTAGCAGTGCGCCCTTAGTCGCTTCAGCCTGTTTGCGTGTGGTAACGTTATTGAATGAAATAACGACCCCTTTAATGGCATTCTGAAGGGTACGGTAGGGTTTGATCTGGATAGCGTACCAGTCGCCCGTCTTGGACTGAATATCCACTTCATGCATAATCAGTGAATGAAACACTTTTTCTGCGTCTTGGAAGAGAGTCGGATAGTCTAGCTCCGAGAAAATGTGGGCAATGGAGCGACCTATATCACCGGAAATAAGCCTAAATACTTGAGTTGCAGCCGGATTGAAACGCCGAACCAGAAGTTCACTATCCAACAAGATGATGCCCGTTTGGATGGTATTGAGGGTATTGCCTAAATCGTTGTTGACAGCGTTGAGTTCCTCGACTTTTTGCTCTAGCTCGGTGTTAATCGTCAGTAATTCTTCATTGACGGCTTTAAGCTCTTCCTGAGAGGTTTCGAGTTCTTCATTGACACTTTGTAATTCTTCATTCGTAGACTGCATTTCTTCGTTTGAAGACTTTAATTCCTCAATCGTGGCTTGCAAATATTCGCGTGCATCATTCAGTTCTTGCTGAAGTAAACGATTCTTTCGTTCGCGTTCAACCGGCAACATAGAATTGGTTTCTTCTCCGGCCTGTCCTGCGATAATACGCTCGCTCTCTTCAAAGAATACGGCCAGTAAATTTTCAGTGGCGGCTGTCTCGGAGAGCGGTTTAACGGTCAAATTAACGAGGGTTTCATGACCATTTGTTTTGATTGGTATATCCGGTTCATAGATGTCGCGATGCTGGATAACTGCGCGGTAAATAGCCGTCGTAAGGGGTATTCTGAGATCTTCCCGTGCCGAACGGACAATGTCCAGTGGATCGGTTTCGCCTGAGGCGATCTCAAGGTATTTTCCGGTGCGACCATGCACATAACGCACATGACCTTGTTGGTTAATAACCACACACACCGGTGTCCAATCGTTAAGCAAGATGGTTTCTGTAATCTCACGGAGGCTTACGGGGGGGCGAGGACGGCTAATCATTTTATCATTGTGGTCAGTCATATCCTTCACAATCGATGGCAACGCCAACTCAAAGCGAGTGGTTGAGGAGCCGTGAGAACGCTGAAAGAGCTTGTGTTGTAAGTCAATCACTTTGAATTCGCGATCATGTGTGCCTAGGCTTTCCGATGACCCCAACAGCAGAAATCCCGTTGGAACCAGTGCAAAGTGAAAGTAGGATAAGATTTTGTCTTGCAAGTCTGATTCCATGTAGATGAGCACATTGCGACAGCTAATCAAATCCAGTTTCGAAAAGGGGGGATCTTTCACCACGCTGTGCGAAGCGAAAACCAGCATTTCGCGCAGCGACTTCACCACCTGATAGCCTTCTCCTGTCGCGATAAAGTATTGTTTCAGGTATTGCTCCGGGACATCCAGCACAATATTCGACGGATAAATACCGGTTCGGGCAAAATCGATGGCATGATTATCAATATCCGTTGCAAAGATTTGGACTTTAAATTCTTGCTTCAATGCAGTCATCTGTTCGCGCAGCAAGATGGCAATCGAGTAGGCTTCTTCACCGGTCGAACAACCTGCAACCCAGATGCGGATGGATTCATGTGGACGATGATTTTCAAAGAGTTGGGGAATTACCGATTCTTTGAGCTGTGTAAATACCTCTTTGTCCCGAAAAAAACTGGTCACCCCAATCAAAAGATCGCGAAAGAGCGCTTCCACACCAATACTATTGTTTTGAAGAAAACGCTCATAGTCATTGATCGTTTCAATACGGTTCACAGCCATCAGGCGCTCAATGCGGCGTTGGATGGTACTTTGTTTGTAGTGAGTAAAATCATGTCCCGTTTGTGAACGAATCATAAACAATATCTTTTGAAAAGATTGGTAGATTAAATGACTCTGAGTTGTGACGGGAGGTATGTTTATAGTGGCACCCAGCGCTAATCTTTTATAGGTCAGTAACTGCTCAGGCATATCGGCGACGGGCAGAACATAATCGACGAGGCCAGTTGCAATCGCGCTGCGAAGCATCCCGTCATACACGGTCGAGCCGGGTTCTTGCACCATCATCATCCCACCGGCTTCCTTAATCGCTTTGAGCCCCAATGTTCCATCGCTGCCTGTACCCGAAAGCACAATGCCAATGGCCCGGTCCTGCATCTCATTGGCGAGGGAACGGAAAAAATAATCAATCGGCAATCGGATTTTGGTTCCCTCGGTGGGTTGAAGGAGCTGCAATTTTTCGTTGAATAGAACCAGCATGGCATTCGGCGGAATCACATAGACATGATTGAGTTCGATCTCCATGTCATTTTCGGCCTGTACAACCGGCATTTTCGTGTAACGCTGGATGAGTGTCGCCAGAATACTATCGTGATCGGGGGCAAGATGCTGAATCACGACGAATGCCATCCCGCTGCTAGGGGGCATGTGCGTGAAAAATGCTTCAAATGCCTCTATACCACCGGCTGATGCACCAATCCCAATAATAGGGAGGGTATGTACGGCAAGGGATTGGCTGTTTGCAGCAATGGGAGGCGGTGAAAGCTGGTCTGAACTGGCCTCTTGATCATTCATAAAATTGACCTCAACTCAAGTTCAGTATTAGCAAAAGCTGCGCTCAGATTACCATTATGGGACATAAATCTGCGATTTACAAACCTCTGCGTATGGCCCTGTGAGTAAGCCGACAAATATAAGTGAGTTTCCTCAAATAACTGATGCAATTCACCGACTTGGGTTTTGACCCTGCCTCATTTTCAAGGGCTAAATAAGTCATGATAACCCCGCTTATCATGACTGACTTGAATTTTCTCCCTTAACACATAGCACCAACCGACACTTCTTCGTAAATAAGTTTACTTTCGGTTAACCCGACAAATGGTTCTCTAACCAACGGTCAACCATCGCCCTTGCTGCGCTCCCTCAAAAGGGTTAGCGCCAACGCCTCCAAAGAGTTACAAAATGTTCTTCCAAAATGTAACCTATTCGCCCCTCACATCTGTTACACTTTTCGTAGGGACGGCATACATACCGTCCGCGCACCTTAACATTTACGAATAAGCACAACACGCACAAAAAATCAGTATTGCATTT
>JACDGI010000481.1 GCA_013821665.1 Anaerolineae bacterium | reverse complement strand
TTCAGTTACATCATGGGCTTTTACAACCGTCAACGGCGGCATTCGACTTTAAATTATGTCAGCCCTTGTTCTTTTGAATCCCAATCCGAGAGACTCTCTTTCTCTCCATTAAATTAGGGTATTGCCAGAACTGTGGTTAACACGGGCTATCGACAAGGCACGCTGTGAAGGTTTGCTCCCTGCCGAGAACGTGACACTATTATCAACTGCTTCGGCGGCGATTTGCGTGTTTATACCAATCCATGTTGCGTTGGCAGTGTAAAACTCTAACCGCGCTGCCGTAATTGTGGCACTACTTGGGATGAGAAGAGTGTTGAAACGTAATCCCAGATAACTAGCTGAGGTCGAAGCACCTGTCCCAATCCAAACCGTGCTGTTAGAAGGGTCAAAAGTCGTGCCGTCTTCATTCACATCATCCGAACCAGTGCCAATATGATAGGTGTCAGTTTGTGTGCCACTAGGCGTCGGTGTGGGCGTGGGTGTCAAGGTCGGTGTTGGGGTACGAGTAGACGTTGGTGTTGGCGTAGGTGTCAAGGTCGGTGTTGGGGTACGAGTAGACGTTGGTGTTGGCGTAGGCGTGGCACCACCTGAATAGGTAATCACCAACCGGGGCGCAAGTATTGCACTTCCCTCATAACTACTAACAATCTTACGTCCAAAGCTCCCCGGACTTGTACCTTTAAGAATAAGAGTCAAGGGGTTACTCGCAGCGGTAGGCCAGCCTGAACGGTTCACAACCTCTTGAATAACGCTGGCAATGTTGCTGTTGCCTGCGCCGTTATCCAATGTATACCAAGCAGCCGCGCTCCATGACACATTGGAGGCTAAATTGATATGAGCGGTGGTGAGCGTGCGCTGCGATGGTTTATTCGTACTGCTGAATGTGACGCTATTGTCAGATGCTTCGGCAAATACATCTGCACCGATATTTTGCCACTGAGACTGTGTGGAATAAAACTCCAAATGGGCAGCCGTAATGGTTGCGCCACGCGGAATGGCGACCGTGAAACGTAAGCCTAAATAATTGCCTGTCAACGCGCCATTGTTACCCACCCAAACCGTTGAGTTCGTTTGTTCGTAGGCGGTGCTGCTCTCGTTCACATCATCTGAGCCACTGTTGACTTGTACCGTGATAGTCTGGGTTGAGCCGCCGGGGGTAGGAGTGAGGGTCGGTGTCAAAGTGGGTGTCCGGGTTGGAGTGGGTGTAGGATTAGTCGCTACGCCATTTCCCCAATCCGGATTGCCGTCTAGGCGGCTGCCGGAAGTTACTTGATTAACGATACTGCCATTGGCATTGATGATAAACAGATCATCTGCATTGTTACTGCTTCCCTTGCTGATGACGAGCTGTGTCCCACTGGGCGACCAGTCCGGGAAAAAAGCTGGGCTGCCATAAATAAGAATATCACCCGTACCTATCGACCTAATCGTAGCACTCGCGCCGCTGCCTGTTCGATAGGCAACTCTGCCATCCGAGGCGTAGTCTGGTTCTACTCCCTGTACAGCCCAAGTGCTAACATTGGTTCCGTCGTTGTTCACCCGATATAAATAAGCGTCAAATCCGTTGGTAAAGGTTATTTTGTCACCTGTCCCCGGTGACCAATCGGGTTGGCTAGCAGCAGTGTTATTCGCAAAGGAGGTGAGCTGGGTAACAATAGTTGGGTTAGGAACGTTTATCTTGAAGATTTCATTGTAAATAGAAGAAGTATCTTTACTTTGATAGGCAATCCATTGTCCGTCGGGGGACCATGAAGGATCAGCCTTATTATTTCCTCCCAATGTATTCCAGTTAATGGTGCGAGTGGCAACATCCATAATATAAAGCTGGTTGCCACCATTCCGACTCGAAATGAAGGCAATTTGTGTTCCATCTGGTGACCATGAAGGCATTTGGTCATAAGCTGGGTTCATGGTCAGGTTCACTAAACCGGTTCCATCAGGATTAACCATAAAAATGTCACTATCGCCCGTGCCAGCCACATCATATGAGTCAAAAATGATACGAGGACTGGTCGATACTAAAGCCATGACTTGTGCGTTCGACTTCATGCTCTGTACCGAAACTGGCTTTTCGCTGCGTGCATTTGCCTGTGCAGTATCAATTAGCGCCGAAAGCGTAAAGTTATCGAATGTGCCTTCGCCGCCACTTAATAAAACCATACCGGCGGGTAATGGGTTGGGATTAGGATCGACTGTACGAATGACCTCTTTTCCGGCTACACTGAGAACAATTGTGCCACTCATCACTTGTAGCTTGACCGTCCGCATCTCATCTTTAGCAAAAGGGGCAATTGCGGCTTCACCAATGACCTGTTCACCTCGATAAAGGAGTATTGATCCATTGGCATTAAAGGCAGTGATGTAACTACCTGCTTCGCTATGATTTGTTATTAACCGAATAGCACCGCTGGAAACACCTACATCGAGCTGTATAGATACATCTTTCAAATAACCTTGATTGAGGAAAATTGGTCTTTGACTGCTCGAGAGCATTAATTGTTGACTAGCGCCTTTGGTGACGCGGCGATCCTGAACATCTCCCACCCAATTTGATAGGCTTCCACTGTCCAAATTATCACTAACATTAAATGGCAGATCATTCGGGTTAGGCGGCGTAGCGACCACCTCTGTACTCGGTATAGCAATTGCTTGCGCGGTAGGTTTGACTACCAGTGTGTTATTGGGTACTTCCACCTCCACATCATCCATGATGAGAGTACCTGCGTTAATCCCTGCAACCGAAATAGTACCGGGTGGCAATGGAGTGGCATCTTGAGCCGTGATAACGACTTTGCCATCGATACTTATACTTAAGGTATTGCTCAGGACCGAAAGTCTAATTGTTTGCCAAGTATTGGATTGTGTTGGCGAGATAGTAGCGCTACCCATAACCGTCGAGCCGCGCAATAGACTGACTTGTCCATTCACATCCAGCAAGAGGCTGTAAGCTCCGGCAGCGCTCTGACGGGTGCTTAAGCGTACGGTACCTGTAGTTAATAGCACGCGCATCTGTACGGATGCGTCGCCTAATGTGTTGTATACGAAGGTGGTGGGTTCATCGCTGTCTTTCACCTGTAACGCTTGACCACTCTCACTGGGTATAAGCCCCCAACCCTTGCCTAATTTCCATAGCATCAACTGACCCGTATCAAAATTATCGGTAAAGAGTATTTTCCAATCTGAAGTCGTGGTGCTAGTAGCCGAGGGCGTTAAAGAGGCTGTCGCGGATGATGTAGGCGACACTGTTCCGATTTCAGATGGCGATGCGACCAGAGTGAGTGTTGGTGCTGGTTCGGATGAAAGTGTTGCTTCCGTTGTCAGCGTAGGCGCGGATGTATCACTGCCTTCCAGTGTAGGAGTTTCGCTGGCGGTCTGCGATGCGGTAGCGGTTTCGACATCTGTTTCGTTTGCAGTAACTGTGGGTACATCAACCGGAGTTTCGCTAGGCAGCGGGGATAGTGTGAATGTTGGTAGCCCTGTTTCGCTGGGTAAGCTAGTTAATGTTTCAGTTGCGGTTTCAGTCAGCGGCTGTATTGGAATAAGCGTTTCTGTGGGGAGCGGCGTAATAGTAGGCGCCTCATTTTGAGCCACAATCTGTGAAAAGCTCAGTATAGTTAGGCAAACAGCAAGCAATAAGAACAGTCGGCGGCTGTGCAGCATAGTGCGATTCCTCTTCGGTTGGGGTTGTGTAACAGGAATTATAACAAGGAATATATAAAATGCTAGTAGTACTAATACAAATATCCAAACCTTTAACACTATCATAATAATAGCTAAAGTATATCTTTAGGGAAGTATTTAGTGTATGAAAGCGGCTCATTTGGCCTAGAAATAGGTCTTGTAAATGACCATTTTCAATACCTATTTGTGGTATAATAGAAGCATGATTAGAAGGGCTTTTGAGGGCTAGTCATCTGCTGGCTGCTTGCTGTTGATGATCTTGCGCAGGACTTCAGCCCGTGCTTCAGCATTGGGACTCATAGTGTAGAGCGGTTCACCCGTGGCATCCGTTCCGACGCGCTCGAAGAGCCCGAAGGCTACCGACTCATCGAGGAGCTGACGCAGCCGTTGTTCATCCGTCTTCGTTTGCATCTGTAAGCGCTTTTTATTTTTTCGCATTGCATCACTGCTCCTAAAATGCCTCGATTCATTCCGATTTTACCGCAGGAGAACGCCACCCCACTATGAACCTCACCACCCTCCCCAACAGTTTAACCCCATCCTCTCCCCTGCCCGACTATGCCGGGATGCTGGAGGTGCTGCTCGGTGGCATGTCCACGGCCAGCCGCCGCCAGTATCAGCATACGTATGCCGATTGGCGAACGTGGTGTGCGGGTGCCGATGTCCATCCTGATGCCTTATCTGCGCCCAATGTCAGGCGCTACCTGCAAAGCCGTCCGTTATCGCGCACGACCAAGCAAGCCCGGCTAACCCACCTACGCCGGTTGGTGCAAACCCTGCACAGTGCTGATACCTCGAATATTCTGCTGGAAACCTATTACGCCCAGTTGAAGCTGATGAAGCTGTCCGTGGATGATGTCCTCATTGAACCGAATGCCAAGGGCCAGAAGCGTCCGGGGAAGCGACTGGATGGCAGTCAGGTGCATGAGTTGATTGCCGCTTATCCGGTTACGGTGAAGGGCCAGCCCTCGCTGCATGGTCTTCGTAACCGGGCGCTGCTGGCGGTGCTGTTTTATGCGGGATTACGACGCTTCGAGGCCGTGAAACTGAAGTGGTCGGACATCGACTTCGCTCAGGAGCATATCAAGGTGATTGGCGGCAAAAGTCGTCAACGCGATGCGGTCGATTATGTGCCTTTTCTGGGCAGTTTAGCGCGGCACCTCCAAGCATGGCAGGTGCATGTGGTCAGTCGGGTGTATGTTTTCCCACGGATTTTGAAGGGTGATCATCTGGGAGAGGATATGCCAATGACGGACGATGGTCTCTACAAGCAGTTCTCCAAGGATTTCGCTCCCCATGATGCGCGGCGGACGCTGATCAGCGATCTTTTGGAGTCCGGCACATACATCGGCGATGTGAAGGTCATCGCGCGTCACGCCAGCGAAAGCACGACGCTACGTTATGCCAAAGCCCACGACACCAAGGTCATTAAGAGCCGCGCCAAGTTGGGATATTAAGTCGCCGACAATGTGTCTGTACACAACTCAGACGATTGTCCACCATAAACACAGCAAAACCGTTGTCAGCTGCGCCCACACGATGCAATCAGCTAGCAATGATGTGCCTAATTTCTATGAGTAAAACTATTATAGCCATTGCCACTTATAACAAATGTCCAAAATATTTTCAACGATATGTGTGGTTGTTATCAATGAGAAAACAGGTGGCACAAATAACCTTTCTTTCGCGAACATCCATAGAACAATCTCGCGTCTTTCTCTATGGTATTTCAAGAGGTAGTCCACTAATAGTGAGCGAATCTGGTAAATTATTGCCGATTGATCATCACTTACATTCAAGAACGCTGTTAACGCCAGCGCCCGACATATTTCATTTTGGGGTTTTCTGCATATTCCCCGAAAAGGAATAGTCAGATACTGTCGTGTCCGAAGACATCGTCCCACATTGAGTGACAGGAACATCGTCCTACACCCGGCAATAGGCGGTATCCTTTCAGCAAACTAGCCTAAAGGAGACCCCTATGCTGAGCGAACATGAATGGGTCTATGAACGGATGCGACTGCATACGCTCATGCAAGAACAGCCAGATTGGGGCGCTCGTCGCCTCGCACGTGCACTTGGGCATGATCCCAAATGGGTGTTAAAGTGGAAAGCACGTATCCTCAATTCTTCCAAACTCACGTTAGAGGTGTTTCGCGGTCAATCGCGTGCGCCGAAACATATCCCGCGCCGTATCAGCCCGGAAGCGAAAGCCATTATCGGCGAACTGCGCCGGGAATTGTCGGAGCGTTATCATCGTCCGGCGGGAGCACGGACCATTCAATATGGGATCAGCAACTATCTCAAGCAGTATCCCAGTGCGCCAACATTGCCTCACTCACGCGCAACGATCTACCGAATATTGCACGAACTCCATTACCTCTCGCCTCGTCGTCAGCGCTGGCATGATCCGCTCATACTGCCAGCGCCTATGGATGAATGGGAAATCGACTTTGGTGAAATTTTTTTACCAGATGATGACACGGTTTTTGAATTTTTCATGGTGGTGGATCGGGGTACATCTCGCCTGATCTATCTGGAAGGCTCAACCGGCTACAACGCAGAAACGGCTCTCGAAGCCCTTGCTCGCTTGTTTTCGACCTGTGGTTTACCCAAACGTTTAAGGTTTGACCGTGATCCTCGCTTGTGGGGAGCTTGGTCACGCGACAGCTATCCTTCACCCATGATCCGAATGCTGCGGGTGTTAGGCATTGAGGATGTTCCATGCCCACCGCATCGTCCAGATAAAAAACCGTTCGTCGAGCGTTGTATTGAAACAC
>JACDGI010000480.1 GCA_013821665.1 Anaerolineae bacterium | reverse complement strand
CGTTACGCACTTAACCCTCACTCTAAATCCCTCTCCCTCAGGGCGAGTGACTTTCAAACAGCCGAACCCTTTTCACATTCTGCTTTGAGGGAGCAAAACAAAAAGATAGATGCTTCTGCGTAAGGTGAGTTAACAGGCAGACAGCTACGCATGGTGTTTTTCTAATTTAGGGCTGATATGCCGTTCGTTCAACAGGCTGTTGATATGTGCTTCAATACGATTGATGAGGCGTGAGATGAGTACGAACAGGACAGCAAAAGTAACAACAACAGCGCCTAATGTGATGACGACGGCCAGGCCAAGGTCGACCGGAATAAAACCAATCGAAGTGACACGTCCAATGCCAATCCAAATGATGATCGTTGCCAGAATGGTCGCGATAAAACTGATGTCGAACTTAAGCACACCCCGGACTGATCGGTCATCAGCCAAAGGGGCATCGGTCGATAATACGTCAAATAATACGAGTGTCGAAAACGCTGAAAAACCGTCCATGATTACGCCTCTGTATTCTCAAATGGGTCACAAAAAAATAAAGGCATCATTCATGCGGATGATGCCTTTATTGTGAATGCAATCGATAGCATGAGTCCTTGAGTCGAATTACTATCCTCATGGTATCGAACAGCGCGGTTTAGAGCGTAGTGCTAAATGACACTATTTCGGCAGTTATCAATCCGGTTTGACGTTTATGCTTAACTCCCAAATGTGGCTTGTAATCCGGCGATCAACTGCGCCTTTTGCTCAGCCGTGAGCTGCGCTTCAGAATGTAAGGGCAGGTAGATTGGCAGGGGCATCGCGCCTTGTTGGATCTGGTCTATGATGTCATTCACGTCAATTTCGCGCTTGCTCCACGTCGAGAAATTCAGGCTGTCGCGGGCAACATTAATGTCATCATAAATCAGCCATGAAACCGGCGCGACATGTGAATACCACGGATAGCGGGTTTCGTTACTGTGGCAGTCGTAACAGGCCGAGCGTGCCAACTGCTCGGTTTGCGGCGAATCCCATTGGAATTGTGCGTCAACGGGCGGATTGCCGGGAAATTTGTAATCCGAGAAAACTTTTTCGGGTGGAATGAGTTGCAGCCCAATAAACGCAATGACGATCACCGCAACAATCCCTAAAAGAACTTTACGTCGACGGGACATATTTCTCATTCCTATTGGTCTAGTCCACAGGCAACCTACTGAACGCTTGTGGTTGCCTCTTTTGCATCATAATCTCTTATGTAACGTATAGATGATTGAGAGTATACTGAACCACGGCATCGTAATCGGAGGAAGGACAAGTTTGTGCGGCGTTTAGCACCCATTATCACCACTATTTGTATTGTCATTTTAGCCCTATCGGGATGTACAGGTGCCGCAGCCACCAATGAGCCGCCTCCTGATCCGGCACAACTTTTGAAACAGGCCACCGATAATATTCTGGCGGTCAACACGCTCAAAATTATTGTCGACCGTACCGGCGCAGATTACGTGTTAAAGACCGATATTGGTTCGGCTATTTTTAACCGCATGGAAGCGCAGTACGTTGCACCGAACTTGATGCAAGCCAAAGCCAAAGTGACATTAAGCCAACTGCCGGTTGAAATCGAAATTTACGCCCGTGATGATGACCAATGGTGGCGTATCGTCGGCACCAATTGGGCGCGACAAACATTCCTGCCCGGTTTTAATCCCCGTGCTTTGCTTGCCGAACAAGATCGCGGTTTACGTGCAGCCTTCGCCTCATTGGAAAATGTGAAGTATGTCGGTGATGAGCAGCTTGATGATGGCACACCCGTTTATCATCTGACGGCCACGGCTGACGGTGACAAAATTTCGTGGATGATGCTCTATCTGGTGCAAATCAGCGGCGCAACAACCATTGATGTCTACATCGACAAAGACAAAAAACTGCCACAAAAACTGGTTGTCGTCCAGCCGTCTACCGCCACCGACAAAGTCAAGGCGACCACATGGGATATGGAATTCTACGACTTTAATGCGCCACCGAAACTGACACCGCCCACGGATAGCGAAGCCACGCCCGAAAGTACGGCAGAGGCGACACCCGAAGCGACACTTGAAAGTACCGTAGAAGCCACTTCTGAACCGACAGAGGAAAGCACCGTAGAGGCGACGGTCGAAGCTACTGCTGAAGCAACGACCAGTCCCTAACGCATCGTAACCAGAGACATAAAGACAGATTCTATGACACAAAAAGTGACCCGTGCGACTGTAAATCCTTGGCTGGTGCTGGGGTTAATCTGCCTGCCCATTTTTATCGGTTCGCTGGATTTGACGATTGTTTCGGCTTTCCTGCCAGAAATATTGCTCAAATTGGGGCTGCCACTGCAAAGCTCATTGGATGAAGCCTCATGGGTGGTCAGCGGATACTTGCTGGCCTATGCCATCAGTATGATGTTTATGGGTCGCGTGAGTGATCTCATTGGACGGCGTAAAGTCTACGTCACCTGTTTACTGATTTTTGTGGTCGGCTCGGTACTGGTGGCAACTGCCCACACATGGCCCACGGATATACTCTACCTCGCCGCACGCCGCTTGGGGCAGCGTCCCGAAAAAGAAGTCATGACGCTGCTCGCCATCATTATCGGTCGTATCGTGCAAGCATTGGGCGCAGGTGCGCTCGTGCCAGTAAGTTTGGCCTTGGTTGGCGATCTGTTCCCGCCGGAACGCCGTGCTCAACCGCTGGGTGTGGTCGGTGCGATTGATACCTTGGGCTGGGTGCTAGGCCATTTATATGGCGGTATCCTCGTCAGTTTCTTCGCCACACATCAAGATTCGTTTACCAATTTGCTCTCTGGCTTAGGCTGGCCGCCGCCCGATTGGCGCACACTTTTCTGGATCAACGTGCCGCTGACCTTGATTGGCTTGGCCTTCACGCTCTATGCCTTGCGAAATGTGCCTGAGAAACGCGCCAAAGGCCGCTTCGATCTATTGGGTACACTGTTGATTGCTGGCTCACTCATCGCTTTGGTCGTCGGTCTCGGCGGCAATGTCGATGTCTCGCTGTCACCGAGCAATATCACCGATACCAGCAGTTTACCGCCACTCAATGGTCCTGTGCTGTTGATCGCTTTGGTGGCGCTGATTGGCTTTGTACTAGTCGAGTCACGTCTGCGTGATCCGTTGATTCAACTCAAACTTTTCAGGCGGCGTAACTTGGCTTCCGGTGCGATTATTAATCTCTTCATCGGCTTCTGCCTGATGATTGGCCTCGTCACGGTGCCAATTCTGGTCAATGTCCGCGTGCAAGATAGCAGTCAACTCAGTGAGGCTGCGCTGCAAACCGGCATTTTGCTCTCCGCCTTAACCGTACCAATGGCTTTAGCGGCTATTCCCGGCGGGTGGCTCAGTGATCGCATTGGTTTCAAGAAAACCACGATCATCGGTTTGGTATTGGCGGGTATCGGCTTCACCCTCATATGGCAGACATGGACGCTCACCATGTCCGATGGCTTGGTGGCCGTCGAGATGATCTTTGTCGGCGTGGGCATCGGCTTAACCTTCTCGCCGATTAGCGCGGCGGTCATCAATTCGGCGGATGAGGATCATCGTGGTGTGGCCTCAGCGCTTGTGATTATTCTGCGGCTCATCGGTATGACTGTCGCCGTTGCCTCATTAACCAACTTTGCCCTACACCGTATTAATAACCTCGCGGCGGTCGAACTCGGCGGAGCGCTCCAAAGTGGCGACCAAACGATGGCCTTTATTAACGCCTACGCGGGTATCGCCGTGCGCGTACTGGGTGAGTTAGGTCTTATGGGCGCGGTGCTGTGTCTGCTGGCACTGATTCCCGCCGCCTTCGGCATGAAAGCGGAGGTGACTCCACTGCCGCTGGTCGAAGAGCATAATGTAAAGGCAGCAGGGGACTAATAAACGCGGCACTTGCACTCACCCTCCGTTTCCAGTACACTCATATGTATATCGGGGCGTGGCGCAGTCTGGTAGCGCGCGTCGTTCGGGTCGACGAGGTCGTGGGTTCGAATCCCGCCGCCCCGACAAAAATCCTGCTCTTACAAGTGGGATTTTTTGATTCTATCTGGAACCTATTTCAAAACTATCCACTCGATTCTACAATGGGTGATTATCGGATCGCTCATTCCTAAGAAACAGGGGAAGCGCGGACGGCTCCGAAACTGGTGTGATAATGGGATTTTCAAATGACATCTAATCTATCCCCCGAAACCTTACAAGCCATTTGCTCGGCGCACGGGCTGGGCAAAATTGAGAGTCTGGTGCAGCCCGCACAAGGTAATATCAATCGCTGCTTTCTGGTCAACGATGCCTATGTGCTGCGCTTCGATGTGCTGGATTGGGGCGGAGCCAATCGCTACGTGGGCGAAAAATGGGCCTACGAAATACTCGGCAAGACTGATGTACCTGTCTCGCAGGTGCTGGCGCTGGATACCAGCAAACGCCTCGTACCCTATGACTATCTAATTCTGACGAAAATGCCGGGGCAAACCATTAGCCCCAGCGCTGCCAATCTACCGCTTGCTTCCCGCTATGCCATCGGTTACAGCGCAGGTCAGCACTTAGCGACTATCCACGGCCACGTCTTTGCTCAGTTCGGGCTGCTCTATAACATTATGGCGGGCAAGCCTCAACCAGATTGGCCGGCTTATGTCGCCGACCATTTCCGATATTATCAGGGACAGGTTCAGGCGCTCGGCATCCTGTCTGCCGACGTACAGGGACGGATTGATGCGCTCTTGGTGCGGATGCAGCCCTTGTTAGCCGCAGTGCAGCAGGGTGTTTTCATTCATGGCGATTATCACTTCCTCAACCTCTTGCAGCAGGATGGCAGATTGAGCGCCGTATTGGACTTCGATTGGGCATCGTCCGGTGACCCATCGTGGGATTTCCGCATCGACGATTCGATTGAATCTGAAGTCCCCGGCAGCCGGGAGGCATTCTACGCCGGATACACCAGCCGCCGTGCGCTGCCTGACGGGCATTGGGAGCGCGTGGCGTTATATCGTATTGGCTTATATCTCGATTTTCTGGAGGGTGCGGCACACGATGAAAACGAGATCGCCCAGCTCATGCCTCTGCTCCTGCATGAGCTGGACTGGTTGGAAGCGCATCTGTAACTTCTGCAACTTAAAACAGAAGGCTTTTACTTAGCAGCGGGCGAAATGGAAAATGTGAGATTGGTAGCCCTTCAAATCCACATATAGGCCGGGATTGTGAAGGAGCGCTCCCGACCGTTCATAGCGCCCGTCACCGTCCAAAGCATCGGTTAGCATCCAATTCGCGTCAATCAGTTCAGGCCAATCGGTTAAGGGAATATTGCTGGTTGAACGTTGGTCACTCATGTTGACGACAACCACGCACATATCATCTTTGCTGCGCCAGCCGTAGGTCACCAGATTATTGTGTGTGCCATCCGGTTTGCCTGCTAAGGCGTTAAACAGTCGCCACTCGCCGTCTTGATAAATCGGTTTGCGCGTCTCGGCCAGCAGCTTGAGATAATAAGATTTCAACTCATTGTTCGGTTTTTCATCCGGTTGTCGCCCAAGTTGTACTGGTAGTTTGACCTTCCGCCCGATGAACTGCCCATCATGCAGCAAGGTCGCGCCCGGTATCGTGCAGATAATGACGGCGGCAGGATGCTCTCGACTGACACCAATCGACGAAGCGGCCCGCTGTTCATCATGGTTCTCGATAAAACGAACCAGTGTGCGCTGAAATTCAATCGGGGCAATCAGATGGGCGCGGACTTCCTCGCGTTTATCATCGCGGATACGGTCATAAAGTCGCTTGTCATAGCAGTAATCAAAGCCCAAACTGTGCAGCATGGCTTCCAAATCCCAATAAACCTCAGCGATAAATTGAAACTGTGGATAGACCTTTTTGACATTCGGGATAATGTCCGCCCAGTATTCAGTCGCCGGTTTTTCAAAGGCATAACTGCCCCATGTGCGGGCGAATACGTCATTAAGCATCAGCATCGCCATATCACAGCGCACTGCATCACATTGGTTGGCAATATCGAGCAGCGTGGTCAACACCGCTTGGCGCAAACTGTGGCTATAGGCATTCAGTTGGGCCGTATCAATCCAACCGGGATAATAAGGATCGCGTCCGTGTGCGACCACCATTTCCTTGCCGAGTGCATCTTTGGTTTTGAAGAAATCGCTGGGGCGTTCTTTGAGGTCTTTGGGCTGCCCAAGGATCATATATTCAGGATGCGTTTGTATCCACGCATGATCAGTTGCCACATGGTTAGGCACAAAGTCCAACACCAATTGCATACCGCGATCATGCAGACGTTTGCGAAACTGTGCCAGTCCACTGCGTCCGCCGAAATGGTCATCCGCTTGATACGAACCCACTGCATAAGGTGAACCGGGAACATCATCTGCGGTCAGGTCAGGCAGTGCGCCAC
Source organism: Anaerolineae bacterium (assembly GCA_013821665.1). GTDB lineage: Bacteria > Chloroflexota > Anaerolineae > Aggregatilineales > Phototrophicaceae > CFX2. Next base: position 75 of record JACDGI010000480.1, on the reverse strand, counting down.
GATATTCATGCAGATAATTATGGGCGCTGGCACGGGCGGCGGCGCTGCGCTGCCAGATGCCCATCAACCAGATAG
>JACDGI010000479.1 GCA_013821665.1 Anaerolineae bacterium | reverse complement strand
CGCTACCACACACATCGCTTAAGCAAATACCTACCCCTAAAAGGAGGGAAAGGGTGGGGGTTGGCTCGTTACTTTCGATAATCTACTTGGCCTTCGCGACAAATCGCTGCCACAGCCAGATCACGGTGTAAGCCGAAAACAGAAACAGCAGTGGATCGGTCGGCACACGGTAGCGGGTCGAAGGATGAAAGATGATATACATCACCATCATGCTGATCTGCACGAACCACAGCAAACTCACATCGCGCCACTGCCGCCACGACAACCCGATCCCAATAATCCCCAGCAGTAGCAATCCACCCCAATAAAGGATATGAATAGGCCGCCCGATTTGGTCAAATAACACGCTTGAATACTCGCCTACAGGATCACCCGGCGGAAGCTGCCCAAGTTCCAGATTGCCCTGTGCGTCTATTCCTGAAAGGGCGTTACCGTGATAATCGAGTCGGGGAACAGCACCATTGACCGGATTTTTGCGCGGTGCAATGTCGATGCTCCAATGGATCAAAAACTTCGTCCAAATTAGATCAGGGATTTGTTCGGGGTGTGTAGTCAAATAAGTCACGCCAGCATCAAAACGTTCGCGGGCAGCATCCAAACTAAAAACGTCGGCAGATTTTATGGGCGGTGGTGGAACCCACTGCACATCATAACCGGCGCGAAAATAAGGAATAGTGTATTCGCTGTTGCCCTGATAAAAATTATCGCCATAGTTCAAAGCTGTTGGAACCAGCGCCCCGTACAACCCGTAATTGCGTATAATCCACGGCAGCATGACGACGAAACCGATTACCGCCACTGGCAGCAGTCGCATGACGGTCTGCCACAGTGACAACCGGAAGAGAAACCATAACGCCGCCAGAATCGCCAGTGCTGGCAGCAGCGCCCGCGTCAACATCGAAAGCCCTAAGATTACGCCCGCTAAAGCCGCTAATCCCCATATGCCTTTATCGAGTGACACCCGTTCCCGCAATAAGACCATCAGCAGCACAAACGCGTACAACAGCACCATGAAGAACGGCGTGTCAATCAACGTCAGGTTCTGGAAAATCAAATAGGGGTAAAGCGCGTAAAACAATCCGGCTAATGCACCGACCCAATCGCCGTGTTTGAACAAGCGCTTACCAATGAAATACAGGCAAATGATCGACAGGCAGTCGAACACAATATTGGTGCTGGCAACGGCCAAACCGCTGCGTCCCAAGGTGGCATAGACACCCGCCAGTACATAACTATAAAGTGGAGCAAGGACTGCGTCCGGTACACCACTTGTTCGCCCGTAAATACCCGTGCGGAGCAAATTTTGGGCATAGGTATCATAGGCATCAGAGCCATGTACCGCGCCTGTTTGCTCAAACCGGAACACGGATGGCACCGCAAAAAAGACGACTAATCGCGCCACAACACAAATCGCCAGCACGACCAGTAGTTTGTGCTGAAGCATTCGCGTGATTAATATGGTTTTCTTTGAGGTAGCAGTCATGGGATCAATCGTTGTATACACGGCAGGTCATGGTAAATGTGGAAATCGGATGAATGTTTAGACAAACACGGCTGGTATTGTACCTTGCGTCCTAACCCTCAACAATCCGTGCTTCATTGGCCGCATGATGCGCATAAAATCAAACAATGACGGTTGACTTTTATTCTGCTATTGCGCTAAATAGTTGAATATTCGCAGCCCATTATCACCTATTCAAACAAAATGCTCGAACGCAATAAAGTCCTCACCTACATCACACGCGGCAGCCGCTTGTTGGTTTTCACGCATCCCGACTCGCCGGAAGCCGGTATTCAAGTGCCGGGTGGAAGTGTTGAAAAAGATGAAAAGATAGAAGATGCCGCCCTGCGCGAAGCCATTGAGGAAACTGGATTGGCTGGCCTGCGGCTGAGTAACTTTTTAGGCGAAATAGACCGCGATATGTCCGATATCGGACTCAATGAAATCCACCACCGTCACTTTTTCCATGTGTGGTGTGACCACGAAACACCGACCACATGGCGACATTACGAATTTACTGCCAGCGACCGACCCGCAGGCCATCCACCCATACCATTTGATTTTTATTGGGTTGATCTGACAGATGACCTGCCCACACTGATTGCTGATATGGGCGCGTATATCCCTGAGTTAATCGCCTTGCTTGACTCATTAAACGGTAACGTTTGACTGCAAAAGCCACCATGCTTTAGTACCTGCCACATGGAAACCCGCACGCAGTTGATTGTTCTGGCTGGTACTGCCCGGCCTACATTGGCTGACCAACAACTCGCAGTTTTCAATTGCTGCCTGTTTAATGCGGTGATAAAGCAAGGCGGTTTGGCAGCCTTTGCCGCGCATCGCCGGTGCGGTCAGCGCATTCGCCATCGAAGCCATGCCATTCTTAATATGCACGACACCTAACGCCACCGGTTGATCTTCGATATAGGCTAAATAATTGCGAAAATTGGGCTGACCGACTAACACGGAAATCTCGTTGCCGTTGCCCCACACCGTTTCATAAGTACGCTCAAAATCGCTTATTTCTGCCGCGCCCACTTCTTTAATCACGATATGTTCGGGTGTTGGTGGAACATCCTGTGTCGGCACGCCATAGAGCATCTGGTGAAAGGCAGCCTGAAACATCCCATACTGACGTGCCAGCACAACCGTCATGTGCGGTTCTTCCCAAAAAGGTGGTGTGGTATAGGGATTCAGGTCAAGCAAAATTTGAGCATTATGCTGCTGATAAAAGGCAATAATTTCCGGCAAAAGCGCTAGATCATCCGGCGTGAAGTTAAAGACCCTATTCCAGATTTCCGCAGGAACCCGACTGCAAACAATGGCTGTAGCCTGTCCAAATGTCTGGATAGCAATGCCAAAGGGGTTGTCGGGTTGGGCTTGCATCGCACGTACCCAATCCACATAACAATCGCGTTCTGCCGCAATCAAGCGTTGAGCCAGTTCCGTGTTCATAAAAGGGATAGTCACCAAACGCTCCTTCATCAAACCAATCCGATAAAAATCAATAAAGCGCTGCTACGAAATCACACACGCTGCTTTAGCTTTCCTAAAGACCTCTTAAAAACTTTTAACAACCTTATTTATATCCTATAACCTGTATAAACGACATCTTGACTCTTTCGTCAAAGGTAAAAGCTCACCTCATTCCAAGCTATAATATCGACCTTTGAATTCGCCTTATTGTCGATAGTGGCTATTACTCTTATGATGGTTATTGGTTTCACTTGCTACAAGGAATATCCCCGCATGAAAACTGCCCTGACGCTGCTGCTCACACTCTTGCTGCTCGGCTTTTCCATCACGCAAGCACAGGACGCACCCGCCACCCCTGCGGATGGCTACATTCGCTCGACCCGCTTGGGCATCAACCATATCAGCGGTGTCGAAGAAGTCACCGGCGCGGCCCGTTATCAAAAAGCGCTGTCGCTCGGTGCGGGTTGGAATCGCTGGCCGATTTATTGGGATCGTGTGGAAACCACAGCCGGTGAATTTAACTGGGATGGTTATGACCGCCTCGTGACTGATGATCTGGGACAAGGTTTAGGTATTGATGCCATTCTATTAGGTCGTCCAGCTTTTTATGCCGATGACAACCGCATCAAAGGGCTGCAAGAACCGATCTTCGCCGATGGCAGCGACACACCCAGTCAGGGCAAAAAACTCAACCCTAAAAATTATTGGGTGAACTTCGTCCAAAAAGCGGTGCTGCGTTATAAACCCGGTGGTGAACTAGCACGCAATCAAGGCTGGCCTAAAGATAAAGGTATCCGCATCTGGGAAATTTGGAATGAGCCGGATTATTTGCCCTTCTGGTCAGCCGGAATCGGGGATTATGCCCGCCTCTTGAAAACCGCCTACATCGTGACCAAGCAGGTTGATCCTGATGCGCAGGTCATGTTCGCAGGTTTGCTATTCGGCTCCAGTGACAATTGGCTGGCGCGTGTGCTGGCGATCTATCAAGATGATACCTTCCACGAAGCCTACAACTGGTACATGGATATGGTGGCTGTCCACAACTACAGTTATCCGTGGCGCAGCGGTTGGCTGGTCAACGTGGTCGATCAAACCCTTATCGCCTACAAACTCAAACGTCCGATCTGGCTGAATGAAAGCGGCGTGCCTGTCTGGGATGATTACCCCGGCCCGATCTGGGCGAAAACCCCTGTCGAAAAACAACTGCGTGCTACCAGCCAACAGCAAGCCGATTTTTTCGTCCAAAGTGCGGCTTATGCCTATTCGGAAGGCGCGGCGGTCGTGTTCTTCCACCAACTTTATGACGACTGCGGCAACCAACCTGCTGGAACTGATTTTAACTATCACATCACACCGGCTTGTCCCGGCACATTATGCAGCGGTGATGCCTTTGGCCTTTTCCGCAACGAAGCCGGATCAGTCTGCTTTAGCCACAGCCCCAAACCCGGCACACCGCGACCTGCCGCGCAGGCTTACCAATTGGTGGCGGACATGTTTGGCACGGGCGAACTCGATAACCCTAAAGTGACGCTACTCGATAACCGTGCCACGCTCATCACTTTTGATCGACCGAAAACCAATCAACGTTTATATGTTGTCTGGAACAATTCGCTTGATCCGGTGACGGTCAAGCTGCCAGTCGGTAAAGACACACTGGATGTCCATACCATCACGGCGCAGTACACGCTCACGCCGGATAAAAAAGGCTTCCTCGAATTGGAATTGCCACAAGCAGCCTGTGATTACTTCCCGTTCCTGCAAACACTGGATATTACCGGCATCGGTGGCAGTCCATTGATCCTCATTGGCAAGCTGCCGGATGCGCCATTGGTCTTCAATAAAGCTAATTTGCCATCACTGGTGCAGCCTGTCGTTAGTCCGCGTACCATATGCGTCCCTGCCAAGCCAAAGCCCAAACCGAAACCTACACCCGAAGCAACGGCGACTCCAACCGGATAATTTTTGTGCCTTAGCCTTCACTCGCATAAAGGAGAAAAGCATGAACCTTCGATTAGTTCAATTTAGTCTGGGAACCGGAACACGCTCAGCCGCCGAACATATTGCCGATCAAATCGTGCCTTTTATCCGATCACAACCGGGTTGCGAGCAGTGTAAATTCTTTGCTGATTATGAGGCAGGCGATTATGGAATGGTCGTTTTATGGGCATCGCAATCCGCCGCTAATACGGCTGCCTCGGTTATCGGCCCCGTCTTGACCGGACTCTTAACCGATGCCAAAGTGACGACTGATAACCGGCGTTTGTTTGATGTCTACGAACCGGCACAAAAATAATTCCTCAGTTTGCGCCTCATACTAACGGCAAAGTCAGATAAAACTTGCTGGCTTTGCCGGGCATCCAATATTAGAACGATTACGCCGGTCTGCTAAAAACATCCTCGCCCGAATTTGTTCAGCCTTCTCTGTTCAGGCACTAAAGTTAGCCCTTACGTTACAAAAGTACTTTTTACATTTACGCTAAAAAGAGCGGAATAACGTCACAAATTTTCCACATCTCACCCGTAGACTATCTAAACGCCTATTCACAAAAAGGATTATTTATGCGCCCCAAACAGTTAGCGGGATTCGGTTTTATCGGCATCGGCTGTATTTTATTGCTGCATGTGGTGCAAGTGTTGGCGGGTAATCTGCCGGACTTAACGCATCTGCCTATCGGCGATGGCAAAGTCAGCACCAGGCCGCAGGTTGGCTACATCTACCTCTGCAACACGCAAACCAACGGTCAAGGTGGCGCAGGAACCGATGGCCCTTGGATTCACAGTGACGGCACCTTCGACCTGACAGCCAAAGCCGTAGTCGACGGTGATGTTGAGTGGCCGGAACATGCCTTCAAAATCACATTGAATGGCAGCACGCGCCACATCACCACCAACGATTTGCCCAATCATGGCACAGGTGTATTTCCCATCACTTCGTCGGATGATGCCTATCAGTACGACCGCAATCCCAACAGCATCAAAACCCAAGATTTCTCTGCTGATTTACCAGCCGTACCCACCGCTGCTGATAAACCCACCTGCTTAACCGGTGGCACCATTGGTATCACCCTCAGCGGAACCGTGATTTTCGATGGCCTCGATGCTGGTAACCGCGATGCGGTCGCCCACGAAACGCAGGATAGATGTCAGGGGCATCCACAGCAGGAAGGCGCGTATCATTACCACAACCTCAGCTCCTGCATCCCTGATAGCGAAAGTGGTCAATCCGCTCTGATGGGTTATGCGCTAGATGGTTTTGGTATTTATGGCCCGCGTACGGCTGACGGCACAATCCTCACTGATGCCGACCTTGATGAATGTCACGGCACCACCAGCGAAGTCGATTGGGATGGTCAGCGCGTAAGCATGTATCACTACGTCGCCACCTACGAATATCCGTATACCCTCGGCTGCTTCCGTGGCACACCGACCACTTTGTCCGGTGAAAAGATGGGCGGCGGTCAAGGCGGCCAACAAGGACAGCCTCCTAATCAAAATGGTCAGGGACAACCACCC
>JACDGI010000478.1 GCA_013821665.1 Anaerolineae bacterium | reverse complement strand
GGCATTATGGCTTCGGGCAAGTCCACGATTGCCCAGCGTGTGGCCGAACGACTGCCGAAAAGTGTTCATCTGCGGGGCGATGTGTTCCGACGCATGATCGTCAGCGGGCGTGAAGAAATGCAACCGCCACCCTCGGAAGAGGCTTTTCGCCAGCTTCGCTTACGCTACGAATTAGCCGCGCAAGCCGCTGATGGTTATTGCGCGGCTGGGTTCACAGTCATCTATCAAGATGTGATTATCGGGCCAATGCTTAAAGATGTCGTTGAGATGCACCACATGTGGCCTCTGTATGTGGTGGTGTTATGTCCATCGCCGTCGGTTGCTCTTGAGCGTGATGCACACCGACACAAACAGACTTACAACGGTTGGACTCCCGACGAACTCGATCATAGTTTAAGGCATGAAACGCCGAAATTAGGATTTTGGCTCGATACGTCTATTTTGAGCGTCGATGAAACGGTTGATGTGATATTCGCCCAACTTGATAAGGCACGAATCGTATTCTAATTCACAGGTGTGATGCGGTGTGGCTCAGCCATTGGGCGACCTGTTCCGCCGAGAGGTTGGTTGTATCCAAGCTTCGATCATAATCGGTTAGGGCTGCGGTGTGGTCATATGTCCATTTGACTTCGTCGTCACTAATCGACGGCGGACGCTGATGATGGCGGCGCAAACATTCTTCGAGTGTGGGCAGTAGACGCACAATACGGAGTGGCAAACCCGCTAGCTCCGCACGATACATGGGCGCTAAATCTGCCCACAGAACATCCAGAATAACGACTTCTAAGCCAAGATTATTGAAGGAACGGGCGAGCAGTGCGTCATGGTGCGCACCGATCTGATGTTGTCGCAGCCCTTCATCACCGTGCCACGGCGCGATATGCGGTTGGGTATACATGCCGCGTACTTGATCGCCATCAATCACCGCACACTTTTCAGCGAATTGTCGGGCGTAGGTGTAACCGATTGTGTTTTTACCGGCAGCAGATGGTCCTGTCAAAATGGTGATGAGCGGCATGGTGGGCACTTTCGGGTTTCAATTGGGGTAAGTATTAACTCACCCCAATCATAACCTGTTTAGACCATCATCGACATCCTTTTATGCCGAGGCAGTTCCTTGGATGCGGAAAGCATCAACATGTTCGGCTGCCCATTGGGCGAATGTCCGCGGTGGTCGGCCAGTGACTTGCTGAACCGTGGGGACGACTGTATAACCCATTGGTGGTGTGTTGCCGTAAACCCACAATAGAAAATCGACGATTTGTTGAGGATGTCCGGCTGCTAACCACTGCTCTTTGGCTTCGTCTGGGGTGAGTTCGTTAAACTGAATATTGCGCCCAAGTGCTGTGCCGATCATCTGCACCATCTCGCGCGGGGTGAGGACTTCGCCGCCAGTGATGGTATAGGTTTTGCCACCATGACCGTTTTCGGTTAAAGCCGTTGCTGCTACCGCTGCAATATCCGCTTCGTGGACGATGGCAGACTTGCGACTGCCAAACGGTAAACTGACGCTACCATCACTGCGGATCGATGGTGCCCATTCCAGCACATTCGCCATAAACTCTACGGGTTGCAGAAATGTCCATGCCAGCGAACTGGATTCGACTGCTTCTTCCAAAGCGCCTTTCGTTCCACCCATTAAAACGGTCAAGCGTTGGATACCTGCTTTTTCGGCCAATGCGATGATCTCACGACCTGTTTCGAGGTCTGCATAATTATTGCCTCCAAATTTGATCAGGTGCAAACCGTCAACCCCTTCCAAAGCGGACGCAAAGGATGCAGGATTGGTCAGATCACCGGTGACAACTTCCACGCCATCGGGCAAATTCGCATTGGCTGGATTACGCGTTAAAGCACGTACTTGATGCCCCGACTGGATGAGCTGCCCAACAATTTGCCGTCCAATGGTTCCGGTTGCGCCTGTGACAAAGATTTTCATCTGGCCTCCTCATAAGCAGAACAATCTTGATCTACTTTTAATTCTAAAAGCAGATTAGGACAGAATCCGCCCTAATTAAAAATAAGAGGGTGTGAAAATGCTTTTGTTAGGGAATAGATGGGGTTTGCGGGACTAAAAACGGCTCAGCTAGCAATAGGGCAAGGACGCCCACGCCATCGTGGATTTCACCAGCACGCGCCATACGATAAACCTCAGCAGAAGGGAAGGTGTGGATCGTCATAACTTCGGCTGGTTCATGTTCCGTCTCGCCGAGAGTCACACCTGTGGCGAGAAACAAATGGGCGTGTTCCGTGCCAATGCCTTTGGTAGTGCTGACCTGCATCAGATAACGCCAATTGTCTGCGATACCACCGGCTTCTTCACGCAGTTCCCGTTGGGCGGCTGACAAGGCTTCTTCGGTGGTGCGGGAAATGACTCCGCCGCCCGATGGTAATTCCCAACCCCATGTTCGCAGCGGATAACGATAATGCCAAAGCAAGACGATCTCGCCTTCAGTGGTCACCGGGACGATCCAAACCGCGTCCGCCAGCTCGACCACGTTATACACACCTTCGCTGCCATCCGGCAGATGGATGCGATCTTGACGGACTGCATACCACGGACATTCCCACACGCGGTGTGATTCAAGTGGATAAATAGGATGTTCGTCAGTCATAGCGTTTAGCGGCCTGATTTGCGACGGTAGTTTTGTTTAGCACGGGCGCGGGCATCTTCATCAAAAACGCCAAAGGTCGGTTCTTGACCAAGTCGTTGAGCGTCACGATGCAGCACGCGCTTGAGTAGGATAACACCAATCGCGATCAGTATTAAGGCCACAATCAGGCTGATGAGGATGGTCATAGGTAATTCGAGAGTCGGGGCGAGACGCTGCATGATACCTAAAGTCACAGCGGCAATCCCTATAAAAGCCAGAAAAATACCTAATCGGACGACGGTGATCAATCCGGTTAACCACAAGACGCTGTTGCCCAGCACACCGCCCACTAAAAGCAGCAGTCCACGCGGTGTCGCAGCGGTTTTGCTGCCGATCATAAAACGATCATACTGCTCGACCGGATCACGTTTGCGCGGCGATTTGGACATGTGAGCACCCGCTTTTATTTGTGTGTTTCTTTTGCCTCAGTGTATATGATATTGGCGGCGAAGTCCCTCAAGAAGTCGGCAGGGATGCGGATAGGATGGCCGGTTTGAAGGTCGATCCACACCCAGCGGGTGCGCGCCTGAGCCAATTGCAAGCCATCATACGGGCGGGTGATGTTATAGAAACGATCCGCGCTGGCACGACCATGCGCTGTTACCCATGTGCTGATCTCAAGCTCGTCATCCAGCAGCGCCGGATGCTTATACTCAATGTGGTTTTCACGGGCGACAGCCGCCCAACCTTCAGCCTGTGAACGGGCCAGCGGCCAACCATAATGCACAGCCACTTGCATTCCACAATCTTCGATGTAATTGAAGTACACCGCGTTATTCACATGTTTGGCGCTGTCCAGATCGCGCCATTCGACACGGCGGCGCAGTTTGTAAACATCTGGCGGCGGAGGTGGAGGCGCAGGAAAGCGCGAACGGGGCGGGGCAATTTCGGTCAGACCTTCAGGCGCGAAGGCTGTTATCAGTTCGGGCGGGACAACTGCTGGATGTTGGGTGGCGGCTTCCAAATAGACCCAATCAGTGTTGGCGCGGGCGATGAGTGCGTCTTCACCAGCTTTGCGGAACTCGTAAAATCGACGTGAGCGCACTCGACGGAAATCACCCACCCACGTTTTGACTTCAATCGTATCGCCGTAAACTACCGGTTGCAGATACTTAATGGCAGTTTCGTAGGCCAGCCACAAATGACCCATCGCATCATAGCGAGCTTTGTCGTAGCCCACCGATGCCGAGGCTTCGAAAGCAGCTTCTTCCATGTAACGGGCGTAGTTGGCGTTGTTCAAATGACCGAGCGCGTCACATTCATAATGGCGGACTTTGAAGGTAGCGATGTGTGTAGCAGGCATGACGATTAGCGGCTTTCGCTCAGCACCCAAACGATGGCCTCGTCGCGTTTATCCACCGGGAAAAAGCGGGTAATATCACGGCTAGGAGCTAAGGCACGGATGAAACTGTCGATAAAGGTATAGGCGAGACCGGGACGATGCAGAATGACGGTACGCCCGCGTGGACGCTTCGGATATAAGGTTTCCAAACGGCGGAAACGTTGTACATTGGCAACCAGCGATACATCCTTTTCACCTGCTTGGGTAATATCCACGATATAGCGGTTCGTACCTTCGCTTGGAGTAATCGTGAAGATATGTTCTAGTTTACGGAAGAAATCGTCTATGGCCTCTTTCGATGGCTCGCGGAAAACGAATTGGTGAATACCCTGTTGGGTCACGGTGTATTCGCATCCAGTATTCGCGGCTATTTCAGACATGGATGATTATGCTCCCCTAACGATTGTTCGCTTGCCAATTATAGCAGTCTTATCCCTCATGCAGACCATCAGTCTAGATATTGTCACAGCATCTTTTAAAATAGCGACTATCTAAAACAAACGATGGGGACCAAGATGGATTTATTAATCGGAACCAGTAACGCGGGCAAACTCGCTGAACTTCAAGAACTACTCGGTGGTGCGGACGTACAGTTGCTCAGCCTGAAAGACGTGGCTTTGGATCATATGGATGTGGCCGAAGACGCGACCACACTAGAAGAGAATGCCGAACTCAAGGTGAATGCTTATTCACAAGCCAGCGGCTTGGTAACGTTGGCGGATGACACCGGCTTATTCGTGGACGCACTGGATAGCAGACCGGGGATATATCCGGCGCGATATGGTGGGCCGGGATTGACACCCAAGGATCGCCGTCAAAAATTATTGGGTGAGTTACAAGGTGTACCCGCTGAAAAACGCACAGCCCGCTTTGCATGTGTGATCGCGGTAGCCAATCCGCAGACGGGTGAAACCACCTCGGTGCGCGGCGTGTGCGAAGGACAAATCGCACTGGAAGAAGATTTAGGCGGCGGTGGCTTTGGCTATGATCCGGTCTTTATCCCCACAGGATACGATGTGACTTTTAGCAGCATCGCGCTCGACGAGAAAAACCGGATCAGTCATCGTGGATTGGCAGTCGCCTTGATAATCCCCGTGCTGCGGCGGATGGCGAGTACCAGCTAACTCATCCAATCAGATTGCGGTGTACGACCTTGATACAGGCATCCATAATCAACGGTAAATGAGCGACTTCGGCGGCAGTTACGGCAGCCTTACTTTCGACACCAAGCTGTGCCCATACCGCCTTAGCTTTGACTTTGGCGGCTTGCTCCACCACATCCGCCAGAAATTCCGAACGGCGAAAGACGTTAACAATATCAATCGGCTCCGGCACATCAGCCAATGACGGATAACAGATCTCACCGTCAACGCTGCTGATCTCTGGATTGACGGGATATACCTTATAACCAACACGGCGTAAATAAGCGGCGATTTGGTAGCTGGTGCGGTAAGGGCGATCCGAATGGCCGACAACTGCGATCACATGGGCGCTCGTCAGCAGATTGCGTAAAGCGGTGTCATTTTGGGTAATGAGCATGGTGTTCCTCGTGAACATGTTTGGTATGACATAGACGACCATATAACACGCTGCATTACTGCCGGAAATAAAATAGGGACAGCCTGTGTCCCTATCATAATCTCCAGTCAAATGTGTTCTTACTTCGTATTCTCACCACGCGAGTTGACGAGATACTTTACGTATTCCTCGAACTCTTTCATTTTGCCATCGGCCAGTAGTCGCGCTTGTTTCGGCCATGTTTTGGTGTCATTCACCAGATTTACACCGCCTTCGATCTTGACGATGCGATACAGATCATCCGGCGACAAATTGGCGATTTGCTCGAAGGTGGTTATGCCCCCTTTGTAAAGCGCTTCTTTGCTCTTGGGGCCAATGCCTTCAATAATCAACAGGTCATCGCGTTTGGTGGTCGCACGCACCAATGGCGCAGGAGTCGGTGCGGGTGCAACGGGTGTCGCCTGTATGATCGTTGGTATCGGCGGAGGCACAACCGCTTTGGGCATATTCGGCGCGGGCGGAGCTGATGAGCGAACGGGAGTCGTCCGCAATTGAGCCATCGGTGGTGGGGTAGCATCAACAACGCCACTGAAGATAATCAGCAGCAGGATACCCACAACCACGAAGACCACACCCAAGGCCACGAGTTGTACGCCACTAAAGCCAAGGATGCCGTTATTGCTGGCAATAACCCCGATAATGATCTGCGCGATGCCGAGGACGATGGTTGTCCATGCGATGCGCTGCGGCACATTGATTCTTTCGGTGGAGGATAACCAATTGCGGACGAAAAGTCCGACCACCACAAATACGGCACCCAGTGCCAAAACTTGCGATAGGTCAAAGCTCAACAAATCACTCGCCAGATGGCCTAAGCCCAGCACAATCGAGACAATTATGGCTGTAATGCCCAGCCCGATAATCACACTGCCGATAGTTCCGGCAGAGACATCCGCGAATTGGCCTAAAAAGAGCAGAAC
>JACDGI010000477.1 GCA_013821665.1 Anaerolineae bacterium | reverse complement strand
CCCCCCTACAGCCCCCAACTTTTCCCGAATACCAAACAGGGAAATTATTTAACTTCGACGGTCGCGCCTTCGGCTTCCAGCTTAGTCTTCGCGTCGTTGGCAGCATCCTTGCTGACACCTTCGACCACGTTCTGGGGTGCGCCTTCGACCAAATCCTTGGCTTCTTTCAAGCCGAGGCTGGTGAGGGTACGCACAACCTTAATGACGTTGATCTTCTTCGGGCCGCCATCCTTCAGGACGACAGTAAATTCGGTCTGTTCTTCAACAGGTTCCGCAGCGGCAGCAGGGCCAGCAGCGGCAGCCATCATCACGGGAGCAGCAGCGGCGGCGGTCACGCCCCATTTTTCTTCCAGCAGGGTCTTCAGTTCAGCCGCTTCGAGTACGGTCAATGCGCTCAATTCATCGACAATTTTGTTCAGGTCTGCCATTTTCATTCCTCTTCATTCGTTCGTGTTACGTTTTATTGAAATGTTGGGCGACTAGCACGGATTGCGCTAACCGCTAAATGTTCATTGCGACTAGGCGGCCTCGTTTTTCGAGACATATGCCTGTAGCACCTGTGGTACACCGGCCACGACAGCATTGATGACACCGGCCAGACCCGTAGCGGGTTGGGTGATGAGACCAATGAGTTGTGCGCGCAGTTCGTCCAGCGATGGTAGGCTGCTAACAGCGTTGACTTGTTTGTCGGTCAAAATTTGACCGGCCATCACGCCGCCCTTGATTGTGAACAGTCCGTCATAATCCTTGATAAAGCCCAGTGTAACTTTTGCGACAGCCGGGAAATTGGCTGCGCCGAAGATCACACCGGTCGGGCCTGCCAGCATATCATCTGGGACGGGCCAACCTGCTTCCTTCAAAGCGATCTTGAACAGCGTATTCTTGACGATGACATAAGCACCATCAACGTCGCGCAGCTTTTCACGCATGGTGTTGACTTGTTTGACCGAAATGCCTTTGTAGTCTGCCATCACGAATCCAGTAGCCTGACCAAGCAATTCGCCATAAATGCCAACGAGTTCTTCTTTACGATCTTTTGAGATTGCCAAGCGGTTTTCCTCCTTTCCTTCAAAGATAGGCGCTTCATCTCGTCTCCGCGATGAAACAGCCTGACAACAAAAAAGCGGCTCCGCACAAAGCGAGGCCGCCATCTTTAACAATGGAAACGGTTTTCCTCACCTCGGCAGGGAATTAAGCGTAAGCACCTGCTGTCTGTGGCAAAGCAACTAGGTTGTTGTTGTAGGGAATTATAGGGGATCGGAAGGCGGGTAGCAAGGGTAGCTATCGATGCTCATCACGGCTGTGCCAATAATGGAACAGCGGCCAGCAAGTGCCAGCCGCCTAGTGCATCATCATGTTAGACCGCCAGCGCGACGAGTTCGTCGGGAACAGGCAGACGGTGCTTGCCAAGGAAAGAGGCGAGTGCCGGTGTTAAATCGCTAACCAATCCATTATATGAACGTTCGAGTTCACATAAATGCTCGACCAACCACAGATACATATCGGCTTCGGTGCGGCCTTTCATGTGCGCCAACATATTATGTTTGCGGATCAGCACGATTGCCGGTAGATACACATTTTCGTGCCAATGAGTGGCCGCTTCTTGGATGCTCATTGGGCATTCTTCGCACTCAGCCAAAACGGCGCCGTGCAAGTTGATATGCCCGATGAAATCGTTATAGCGGGTTGGCTCACTCAGCATCAGATTTTCATGCTGGTAGACGTAACGCAGTCCGGTTTCTTCCAGAAAAGTCATGTAGGCTTCTGCCGCGTCCATCTGCTGGGTGACAACCGTTTTGTTCACGCAGAAGGGCACATCGACTTCGGTTACATAAGCCTCTATAGTCTTCTGGCCCATAGCAAGCGCCACCGATACGCGATGATTACCATCGCGAACGAAATAGACCTCGCCGACTCGATAGACTTCAATCGGTGGTAAACCGGTATTACCCTCAGCTTCGGCGTAAATCCGGGTCCATCGGTCTCTATTGATGACACTCTTGGGCAGAAACGTACTGGTAAAGTCGGTGTAGCGGCCTACACTGCCGACAATCGATTCCAGCGGTATATCCTGTAGACCCCGGTACAATTCTTCACGCAGCCGCAGCCGCGCACGCACATCTTCAAAGCTCAACAACTGCGCGGGCTTGCCCCGCAGGTGCCCGATTATTTCTTGCCAGAAGGCCCGTACAGTAGCGTTTTCGTATTCCTGTACGCCCTTAAACATATCCATCGCTTTATTCATCGTAATCTCCGAACTACATCGCAACACGCGCGGAAGGACAATTCTCAAGAGCAACAATTCTAAGCGTGTAATTTTATGTAAATGTGTGTGTAGCAGTTCGGTTGTTCAGCGAGTCTGGATATTTTTCCCTTTGTTTAATTCATACTATCATTAAACCAATAAAACGCCGTGAAAACCATGTTAAGTCTTCACGAGAGAAATCGGTTTAATATGGGCAAATTATACCACAGGGTCGGATAGGAGTAGACTTACGGGAGGATTTTGGATGCATCTCACGTGATCAATCACAAGTAAAACATCATCAAATCACTGGAATACAACCATCACTGCTTATGCCAATTCCATCAACATTCGATGGAATTTCAAACATTTTTTGTCCTTAACCTATATTAGATGTCTTATCTAACCGATAGCTTACCTTCATCTAAAGGCTACCGATGCAAACTCTCGAAAGTTGTTAGAAAAAGAGCCTTTTCTCCCTTGCCCTATTACTACGGGGAAAGGGCTGGGGTTAGGGGTATTTCCCTCAACTTTATAAAACTGTCGTCTCGTGTATGCGTGCGGGGAGGGTTTGTCTTATTTCTTTCGAGACTCTACGTGAATACTGAATCAAAAGAAGGGCGCAAGTTGCCCTTCTTAAATGATGTCTTATCTAACTGTCGGCAGCTACGACGAAGCCACCGGTGGCGAAGTGATGGGTGATTCGGCTAATTTGCCGAGTTCTGCATCAATGTAGGATGCGAAGAAATTATAGGGTTGGGCACCGCTGATGAACCGGCCATTCACGAAGAAGGCAGGAGTCGCATTAACACCGAGGTTTTGGGCATCCACCACCTCTTTTTTGATCTTGTCCAGATACTTTTGCGAGTCGAGACACGTCGTAAAAGTGGCGACATCAATCTTAAGCTGCTGCGCGTAAGTGATGAATTGCTCACGAGTCAGGGCTTGCTGATTTTTAAAGGTCAAATCATGGAATTCCCAGAACTTGTTTTGATCGTTCATGCACTCGCCAGCCATCGCCGCCACCCATGATCCATCGGTTTGGAATGGGTAATCACGGTAGACGAGGCGAACCTTGCCATCATAATTCTTGAGCAGAGGATCGAGCGTTTCAGCGGCAAACCGGCCACAAAAAGCACAGTGGAAATCCGAAAACTCAATGATAGTCACAGGTGCATCTTTAGCACCGCGCATAGGATTATTATCCGCGCTGACGTCGTATACATTACCCTGCACCAGACCTGTGACAGCTTGTCCCGTACCGCTTGATCCAGCAATCGCTTTATCAATCAATGCTTGATTCTCGATGCTGTTGGCATTAAAAAGGCCACTCACCGCTAGACCACTGAGAACGGAACCCAGCGCGAAAAAGACGATGGCAATCACCACGTAATTAAAGGTCGTCCGCGAGACCACGATCACCGCATTGGGATCAGCGTAGGCCGCAGTTGACGAGTCGGCCTTCGCCTTATTTTCTGCTGATGACGTTTCAGGCGGGATCAGGGTCGCGTGTGCAAGATGGTCTAAGTTGGGTGGAGGTAAGGTTTCCACAAGCGCCTCACAAATAACTCGATGCGTACTTTAATACTATTATGCCCTATCCAATCGGTCTATAGGCAAAAAGGCGTAGGATAATAGGCACATTGGCGGACACAAAAGCTTAAAAATAGGCTAGAATAGTAATGTATTGAGTTCCATATCGCTTACAATTTCTGCAAGCATACCAGTTTTCTCAGGAGCATTGCCTTTGAGTGAAGAGTCGGCACGTCTGATGGAAGGGCTGGTCATTAGTGACCAGAGCGGTTTTTTTAACGTCGAAATTTCAAAAGACCAGATTATTACTTGTCGTTTACGGGGACGACTGATGGAAGAAGCTCAGTCATCCGACATTGCGGCCATTGGTGACCGCGTTACTATTCAACTCCTTTCAGACGGAACCGGCAGTATTGAGGCGGTACTTCCACGCACAAGTGTGCTTTCACGGGCCATGCGTACCGAAGGTAAGCGCGGCGCGGGCGAATCAGAACGTGAGCAGATCATTATCGCCAATGCGGATCAAGCCCTCTTTGTTTTCGCGGCAGCCCAACCTTCCCCCAACCTTAAAATGTTGGATCGCTTTTTAGTCGCTGGCGAAAAGTCCGAGATTGCTCGCCTGATGATTGTCGTCAACAAGATGGATTTGGAAGACAACTCCGTCACCAGAGCGCGTTTTCTTCCTTACGAGAAGATGGGTTACACCGTGCTTTATACCAGCGCTCAGGATGATTTGGGCGTGGATGAAGTTAAATTATTACTGAAAGATCACTTGTCGGTGTTCACCGGCCCCTCAGGCGTGGGCAAGACCAGTATGCTCAATAAAGTGCAGCCGGGTCTTGGTCGTACTGTGAAGGCGGTCAGCCAACGTCGTTCCGAAGGTATGCACACCACCCGTGATAGCGTCCTTGTTCACCTTGATATGGGCGGACATCTAGCCGACACACCCGGTATGCGCTCGTTGACTTTGTATGATATTGAACCGGAAGAACTCGACGGCTATTACCGCGACATCGCCCCCTTTGTGAGTGCTTGCAAGTTCAACGATTGTAGCCACCATAATGAGGCCGGTTGCGCGGTACGTGCAGCGGTTGAAAACGGCACAATTGCCCGTGCCCGTTACCAGAGCTATCTGCAACTGCGCGAGGAATTAGAAGATGCTTACGCAGTCTATTAAATAACGCGCTGCCGACCTAATTCACTCAAAAGGCACAGATCATCTGTGCCTTTTTTGTTGTCGAGAGATTTATTTTTTCTGTGGCTAGTCACTTGCTTGAGCGACTTACTGACCTTTGCCGCCATAAGTAAACTGCTTGATCCGTCGCTCGTTGGCCGAGTCGTCAATCAATGAGGCCACCCGTTTGGCGCGTGTCTCCTCTTTTTTTGCGCTGATAACCCACCATAAGACCGCTTTACGATACGAAGCAGGTTGGGACTCGAAGAAGTCCCACGCCTTCGGATTAGTCTTGAACGCCTTGATCTCATTCTCGGTGAGTTCGATCTGATCGCGTTGTTCGTAGGAATAAATGCCAGACTTGTTCTCGCTGCGCTGTTCATATGCTTGTAATCCGGCGGGCTGCATACGGCCTTCTTTTGTCAGCGCCTCCACCCGCGCGATATTGACCACACTCCAGATACTGCGTGGTTTGCGCGGCGTAAAGCGAATCGTGTAACGCTCCTCATCCAACCGTTTTCGGATACCATCAATCCAGCCCACACACAGCGCTTCATCAACCGATTCCGGCCATGTGACACTCGGCTTGCCAGAGTCTTTCTTATAAAAACCCATCAGCAGCTCGGTTTTGGACTCGTGATGTTGATTGAACCACTTGCATAAATCCGCAGGTGTCGCGAAAAAGGTTGGCTCCATAATGTGGCTACTCGAAATCATACTGAAACGTGATCGGATTTTCGTCTAGCGTTCCTTCAGCCCGTAAGCCGCGCAATTCTCCCGTACCAGAACCGGAAACGACTGACCATTTCACCTTAAGATCGCCGTCGAAAATACCGATGTGCTGGAGAACGAAACTTCCTGATTTTCCGGCCAACGTTCCGATGACTTTTTCCAATCCGACCATCGTGCTTTTATCATCCTCATTAGTGGTCATCAGATATTCCAATTGACCTTCCGCTTGAAGATCACCCTCGTAACGGGTAATGACGCTAATACGCATCATCTTCGGCCCTTTAACCGCCGATGGAACCTGACCGTCCCATGTTTGTTCATCCCATTTCTGGATAGAGTAATTCGATTTCACCGATGAGGTCAAGATTGATGCTCCTGCTGATTGGATTGTTGGCTGCGATTATTCGAAGCTGTACTCAAATGTGACCGGCCAATCTTCTTTCTGGCCTTCGAGATTCATTTCGCCTTTTCCGGTCAAACCTTTGAGTTCGCCCGTGCCGGAATTCGGTACGACAAACCATGTGCCTTTGGTCGAGTGGCCGACAAACGTGCCACTGCTCTGAATAACAAAACTGCCGGATCGACCCGCAACCTTGCCGACAATGTGTTCCAACCCGATGGCGTTGCCTGTTTCGTCGTCGCGATAAACCATCAGATATTCGCGTTGGCCTTCGCCTTCAATATCGCCTTTGTAAACAGTTTTGACGCTGGCATGGGTCGTCTTAGCGCCTTTGATGTCACGCGCTACTTTTCCGTCCCATGTCTTTTCATCCCAACCCTTGATTTGAAACGTTGCATTTGCAGGTGTACTC
>JACDGI010000476.1 GCA_013821665.1 Anaerolineae bacterium | reverse complement strand
CGCGTCATTTGGCAAAGTCGTCGGTGGCCGGTTTAGGGAATGCTGCCCGTGAGTGGCTGCTGACAAAGGGATTGACCCCACTGGCGCGAGTATTAGACGGTTTGTATACGGTGGATGTGAAACCCAACACATACTTTACCGAGTTAGAAGCGTGCCAGTGGTTGATGCCTTTGAAGATTGGCCGACGTTCGATTATGGCCGCGTTGAAGGCAATAATTGCTGATTGTTCTGTGTTTGAAAGGGGCACGTCCCCCCTGTACCCCCCAATAGGAGCTAACGCTGCTATTGGGTCGGATGACCTGAATAACTCATGCGAGATGAGTAGGGGTGCAAAGCGAGTCAAAATTGCGAAACGTGGTCGTCCAGCACGGCTGTATCAATTGCCGTCTCCGACACAGGTTGCAGAAATGATTGGCATCAAGACAACTGCGAGTGATGCTGTACCTGTGGATCAATTCGTTAGCCCCAGAAGTTACCGGATGGCACTACATAAGCAGTTACTCGGACGTAGACCGGGGCATTACGCACGTGAATGGCTTGGTAAGCGCCTAGGTGTATCGCGTTGGACAACGCGTCGATATGAAAAAGCAGCGAATATTTATGTGCAGTTCGCTTACGCCACACAAAGCATGTCATGGGCGAGCGCGTCTAAACTCCCACGGTCAAGAGTAGATGCACCTCGTGGTGTTTTCTTGGAAGTTGCGAGTGGTAAGCGTTACCCAGCAGTCAGAGGATTAGCCTTGAAGCTCATGAAGCAAGGTTATCAGTTGGTTCTGAAGCAGCAACAGGCGAATTATTATGCTGCGATGTCTGTAAGCGTCGGAATTCCGACACCCCTATATACGGCCTATGCTGAGACAAATAGCTCTATACAAGCTAGCCCACAAAGCGCGTCGATATATGGGAATAGCTTACGTGTCGGAATTCCGACACCACAGAGCTATCACAACAACCAACACCCAAATGTCATATCCAACCCAACCCCCGTCGGAATTCCGACACCGCCAATTCCGATATATCGCCATGATGCGAATTCAAGTGTCGGAATTCCGACACCGCCACAATCCGAGCCTACGTTTTGGCTTTGCACGGATTGCCTCGATTTTCACGTCACGGTGAATCGCCCAAGCATATGTACACGATGCGGATGCGACTGCGATTGGGAAGTTATACCAGCACGAATTTGGCGTGATGCACAGGCACTCAAACATTGGTGGCAACAACGCTATCGTGACTATCATCAAGCCAAACGTGAAGGCGCACTAGGGCTGATCAAGCAACCAGAAATCATACTGACTACAGAGGCCAAAGCCTTAGCTGAGAAAATCCATTCGGAGATACCCAATTTTAGTTGGGCTAACGCACGACGGGTCGTTAGCGAGTTTAGTGAGCAGTTGATTGAAAAGGCGCTTTTGGTTGTAAAGTCTCGCAAGGGGCTTCGCAGCCCTGCTGGTTTCATGATGAGCTTTCTCAAATCAGAGCACAAATTAATATTAAATAATAATAAATCAGAAGGTTCACAATCATCTCAGCCAAAAGGGGAGTCTGCGGTCGAATGGGTACGTCGTTTGGCAAAATCCCAGTATTTGAGTTTTATTGCGAATGCTGATGACATCCTCAATTTTGGACTTTCTCATGAACCATCACCGGCATAAAAAACCAGTTCATTTTGCATCTGTAGTCACTCATCCTATAATCGTTCATGTCATATCCATTTCCAAATTAGAATATATGTGCGAGAAATATCATAATGGCTACGATCCTAATTGTTGAAGATAATGAGATGAACCTCGATATGCTTTCGCGCCGACTCGAAAAACGTGGGCATGAAATTATGGTCGCCACTGATGGTGCGGCAGGGGTGGAAAAGGCGCAGGCAAGTTTACCCGCCTTGATTTTGATGGATATGAGCATTCCGGTAATGGATGGTTGGGAAGCCACACGCCGTTTGAAAAATTCACCGGTGACCCGTCACATACCAATTATTGCGCTGACGGCTCATGCGGTGGCAGGGGATCGCGAAAAGTGTATAGCCGCTGGCTGCGATGAATACGAAAGCAAGCCCATCAAATTCCCTGATCTAGTCGCAAAAATCAACAAAATTCTCGGCATTCAGGAAGTCTAGCAAAAATTTAGCGGCTAACATGCATATTCTGTTGCCATAATTCAGCTCTACAGGACGTTTTAAGCGTATTTGTGATGATTTCTTTAGATCTATAGCGGGAACACTATAAAATGCGCTTAAATCAAGAATAAGAACTTTACTGAATGCTTATGAAAGCATCTTATTCAAAAATTAAATACAACTTAAGGCTAAATGTATAATCCGTAAATTGCTCCAACGCGAGTTAACAAATGAGCATCGTTAGAGGGTGTCTCGCAGGACTTTAGTAAATGTGCGAAAATAAATGTCCAAGTTATACTATTACGAAAATGTTATGTTGATCTTTTTATCAATGTGCTACAGCTTTCTGTTCTTTATGCAGACATTTATTGTCGGGCAACTGGAGAAATATTAATGTATCGCTCTAAATTTCATCCGCGAAAGGGCAGCAGAGTCGCTTTGTTAGTGCTCATCCTCAGCCTTACTTTGATGCTGATGGTATCCGTAAGCGGAGTAGCCCAAGCCGCCGGAAGCGTATCAGGACATGTTTTCCGCGACTATAACGCCAATGGCGTACAGGATACCGATGAACCGAATGTCGCAGGTGTTACGATTAATGCCAATGGTGCTGCGGGCACCATCGTCGGTACTACAATATCGACGGCTACCGTTTTCCCAGCGGATCCTCTAACGACAATAAATTATACGGTTAATTGGCTTGGCCCTGATACCCGTGTACGGCTGGAATTTAGCGGGTTGCCCGGTATTGCCCAACAGGGCGCATTTGCACTGGGTACGAGTGCAGGCTCCGGCACATCAATCCAGTTTGTGGATGCAGGTGCAACACCCGTTAACTATGGCATCAATCGGCCTAGCGATTACTGTCTCGCGACCAATAATCTCAAACTTGTGACGACCTGCTTCCAACTTGGCCCACAAACCGCAGGGGCTCCAGTGGTTGTATCCTTTGACAACTCAGGTACTCCTAATTCGGAAGCCACCGTCGCGCGTGATAACCAAGTCGGGACAGTGTGGGGCGTGGCCTACAAAAGGGCAGTAGGGACTACACCGGGAACGATATTTGTATCGGCCTTTGCCAAACGTCAAGCAGAATATGGGTCGGGCGGAAATGGTGCGATTTACGCCATTCAAGGTGCTACAGCGACGGTATTCGCGACCATACCACTTGCCGGACTAACACCCCATAACCCAGCAAATTATCCAGTCGATTCAACTTTCTATGCCGCTCCTGGCGAAGAAGGATTGGGCGATATGGATATTTCTGAAGATGGCACGACACTCTACGTCATTAATTTGGCTGATCGGAATCTTTATTCAGTCAACACGACCAGTGGTGCGGTATCTGCGCCCTTGGGAATAATTGGTAATCCAGCTTGTGTAAATGGCATTTATCGGCCTTTTGGTTTAGGTGTTCGTGACGGCATCGTGTACGTGGGTGGTGTTTGTACCGCCGAGTTGGGAGGTACACGCGCTGATTTGCACGCTTACGTCTATTCTTATAATCCAGTGACTGCTGTCACCTCAGCCTTGCCCGTTCTGAACTTCCCACTGAATTATCCGCGTGGCTGTGCTGACCTTGATCCTCCTGTTCCTGTATACGGCGCACCAACACCACCACTTATCTGCCGCACAGGAAAGAACGGCAGCAATGCCGATTGGCAGCCGTGGAGTGATGTATGGCCTCACCCGGATCAGACACCCCCCGGCAGCGGATTTGATAGTAATCCCGGCGGTGATCAATTTTTTGCCTATCCACAACCAATGGTGACGGGCATTGAATTCGTTGGCGAGGATATGGTCGTCAGCATGCGTGATCGCATGGGCGATCAAATCGGCTATAGAGACAATGGGCCAGATGACTTCGTAGCGCCACCACCAACAATTCCTTTTCCCAATCCCTTTCCCAATCAACTCGTTGAGGTCTCGGCAGGGGATATACTCCGCGCCAGTCCCAACGTTGGCAATACGTGGACAATAGAGAATAATGCTCAAGGCACCGATTTTGGCGCGAGCGGCGGTAATGGCAACGAACAAGGGCCGGGCAATGGCGAATTTTATTATCAGGAAAGTCTCAATAATTTTCATGATGAAACAATTACCGGAGGCATTGTTCAAGTACCCGGAGCAGCCGAGATTTCAGCTAATGTTATGGATCCCCAAAACACGTTCTCGGCTGGCTCAGCTTGGTTTGACAACGGTACAGGGGCGCGCCGAACGACAAACGGCAGCATTGAAATCATTCCATCAACAGCGCCATTTGGTAAAGGCAATGGCTTAGGGGATTTGGCGGCATTGTGCGACAGCGCACCCGTCGAAATTGGCAATTTTGTGTGGTTTGATGCCAACAAAAACGGTATCCAAGATCCCAACGAAGTGCCCTTATCAGGAGTTGAAGTCCAGCTTTTCGATCCGGGTACTGCGAACGTTATTGCAACCGCCACGACGGATGCCAATGGGCAGTACATTTTCAGTTCTAATCCAAATGCAGCAGTAACAGGCAATGCGGCTTTTCTTTATAATTTGCCGATTGTTCAGAGTAGGGCTTATCAAGTACGCATTGATACGGCGCAGTCTGCTTTGTTGACTTATACAGTGACGACACCCACCGTAGGGGCTGGTGCGAATGCCACACGCGACTCAAATGGTGTATTAAACACCGTTACCAAATTCGATATTGCCAACGTCACCATTGGAACCGCTGGACAGAACAACCATACTCTGGATTTTGGTTTCTATGTCGGCGCGCCCCTTACGCCGACACCGCCCGGTGGCACACCCGGCAGTCCGCAAACACCCGTTGCTCCTGTTACTTTAGATCCGGTCATCACTAAGCAGGTTAATCCGGCCTTCGCCCAACCGGGTGATGAAGTACGCTGGACGATTAGCATTACCAATCCGTATGCGACTGCCATCCCTAACGTCAGTTTTGTGGATAACTTCCCCGGCCAATTGGAGATTATCAGTACCTCCGTCGATACGGCAGGTGGCTTGCTGGTGGTGAATGGCAACACGGTGAGCTACAGTATTCCGGTGCTGAATCCGGGTCAGACGATAAAGGTTACGGTTGTCACCCGCATCCGTCTGGGTACACCTGTGCCCTTCATCATCACCAATACAGTTAATTTGTCGGGCGCAACGGTAGGATCGGCAAGCGCGACAGTCCTCAGTGTGGGATCGCTGCCAGCAACCGGCTTTGAACCGCTGTGGCGCACACCATTGTTGATTGGAATGGTTGTGCTGCTGCTCTTGTTTGGAGTAGGCGTTATCCGGCTGCGGCAGCGCGGCTATAGCACAACTTAATAGCGATATATGTTGACAAAAAAAGGACGAGGAATTAACCCCTCGTCTTTTTTTATTGGCTTTATTCGTTTTTACTATACGTATGCTTGACACAAGATATGAGATACGATGTATCATATCTTTATCAAACGTTTATCGTAACGACCTTCCGAAAATGGAGATTTGCTCTATGGAAACGACACCTACTGTTCAACCGATGCACACCGATTCCAACTCTGCGGCAGGGAAATGCCCTGTTGATCACAGTAAATTCTCGCATCAGAAAACCGCTTTGCAGACGGATACATCTACCCAGCCACTTAAACGCGATGGGGAAGGTGTCTGGCATGTGCGGGGTTTTGATGAAGCACGGGCCATTCTGCGTGGGACGGAAACCACTCAGCAAGCGGGCTTCGGCGCGTCTTTAGTCCTGAACGTGAAGGCCATTATAAACCTCCCCATTCTCTACCTTGAAGGCAAAGCGCATCTCTCACAGCGTAGGCAGACAGCGCGTTTCTTCACACCCACAACGGTAACTAGAGA
The DNA here is from genome assembly GCA_013821665.1 of Anaerolineae bacterium. Lineage (GTDB taxonomy): Bacteria > Chloroflexota > Anaerolineae > Aggregatilineales > Phototrophicaceae > CFX2. The sequence goes on along the minus strand of JACDGI010000476.1, from coordinate 554 downwards.
CTACACCACATTTATCGAATCACTAGCCGACGAATTGATCGCTGATCTCAAGCGCACTCGCCGTGAGGACTTGGACAAAATGAGTCTCACTCTGGCGACAGCCGTTGTCAGCAAGGTTGTTGGCCTGACCAATAACCTCATGTCGGGAATGGATAAGCGCATTGAAAGATTCTTTCGGCAGCCCAATCTGAAAATGACGTGGAAGCCACTGGCTAAATTCTTTAACACCATTGAGCAGCGGCATATGCTGTCGTTTTATTTCCTCGATGTGCGGCCTGCCATCAACGCGCGCAAACGCCAGCCTCAGGAAGATTTAATATCCCACTTGCTTGAAAATAAGTACAGTGATATTGAAATCCTGACTGAGTGTGTCACTTATGCTGCTGCCGGAATGACCACGACGCGCGAATTTATCGGTATAACGGCCTGGCATTTCCTCGAAAATCCTGAATTACGGGAGCAGTATCTGGCGGCAGATGAGGAAGGCCGTTATGAAATTCTCCATGAAATTCTGCGTTTGGAACCCGTGATCGCTCATGTCTACCTCCGTACAG
>JACDGI010000475.1 GCA_013821665.1 Anaerolineae bacterium | reverse complement strand
GTCAAATGCAAGCGATGGGTATCCAACATCTCCACGTCCGTACTAACGAGGGCTTTGACTTAAAGGTCTCCGCTTCTATCCTTGCTCTCGCTTTTACCAATCTCATTCCCAACTAGCAATCACGGTACTTATATCTTAGAGCCGAAAGCAGGTGCGTGATGCGATGTGCAGTTTGTGGGAAGAATACACGCGATGTTAAAAATGATATGTGCTTCCGGTGCTTTGTGATTAGCCGTGCCATACGACTTGAACCGACAGCACCTTATTCAACGGATTTGGTTGATATTAAGCAAACAAATCCAGAGTCAAAATCGTCGGGTTTCACACTCAAAGCCTTTATAAGCGATCTGCAATTTCGTAAAAGCGACTGATAACCACAAGCTATAAATGATCAATGCTCAGGTGGTATTTCGGGCGCGTTGGTAGTGGCTGCGGGCTTTAGAACGGTTGCCACATTCTTTCATGCTGCACCAGCGACGGCTGTGATTTTTGGACGTATCCAAGAAGAGCCACTCACAATCCTCAGAAGCGCACTCGCGCAGGTAATGCAGGTCGTGGGAAGTCATCAGTTCGGCGGCTGACCAAACGACCGGCCAGATCATCGTTTCAAGATCATTTTCATCCAGCGCACATGTCCACGAGAAATTAGTCAGCGCGGGCGTCATATGCAGGTGGCTCATGGCTTTAGCGAGGATCGCGTTGAAGGCTTGCATATCAGTGGCATCCGGTTGACGATCATCCGCAGCGGCAGCTAATACACGGAATAATGTTTCGCGCACGGTGATGGCAAAGCGCAGGGCTTCATCGGCTTTACTAGGATGCTGTTGAGCAAGTGATAGCAATATTTCGGCCTGCTCATCACTAATCGACTTGGAGAAGACGCTCCATTCTACGAGGCGGGCATAGCTGGTTAATAACTCGGCAGTGGGCTGGGACGGATGTTCATCGGCGGTGTTGGTGAAGTCTAAACAAAGGCGTTCTTTTAAAGGGCCGAACGCTTCAATATCCCCTGTATCAATCATCTCAACCTCGTTCTAACTACCAAAACGAACTTGACAGGTTATATGATTTTATGCTAATATAACCATCAAAGCAATTATAGCAGGTTAAGTGAAACCTGTACAGGGAAGTGCATCATGTTCGAATATCTGAAGGTCGCCACACAGCTTAAACATTCAGAATTCATCCAAAATGCGGAGGAACGGCAGCTTATTAAAGAGGCTTTACTTGCCAACGAGCCAACTGAGCCGTTCTATTACGAAGCGTTGGCGGGGTTGGGTCGTCAACTTACGGATTGGGGCGAACGTCTGCAAGAACGCTACGATTCGGCTTGCGAGATGCCGCTCGATTTAGCACCATTTGAAAAAGCCTCAAAGTAATACTCGTTTTTGCCCCCTCGCACTGAGGGGGTTATTTTCAGTGCCAGTTATGAAACGGGAAGCCAAGGCGAAACCGCCGAATTGACATTTTGTGGTGGCGGAAGGCTCGGCTGCTGCCACCGCCCGAAACAGTTACAAAGTAGGTTATCGAAAGAAACAAGCCAACCCCCACCCTAACCCTCCCAGCTACCTTGCGCTACGCTCAGTCGCTGGTCGCCCGCAAGCGATGGAGGGAACCATACTAGACGAGGTCTATTGACTTACAACTTTCGAGAAGTCACTAAGAAGCAAGTTTTAAGTTGCATGTACTGAGTCCATTGGCGGCAATGGCGGCGGCGGCACTGGACTGCCACAGGATAGTTACAAGAGCCAAGTTTCAAGTTACAAGCAAAAGCTGAATCAATTACCGTCATTTACATTTTGAGACGCGATGCGTTCCGTCTGTGATCTCAAATGAGCCCATTTCCTCTTCTATTTTAGAACACAAGTTCATATTTTGTCAACATGATTCGGTTCGAGTTTTCAAACCTACATCAAGGCTGTTATCGAGCTTATCCATAACTGATGTTAAACAGATTACTTTTAGTAATAATGATAGGCATTTTAGCTGGCTGGAAGCAACTCAAAGGATTGATAACTTTGCTCGAATGAGGGAAGTCGCTTATCAAATTCATCCGGGCTGGTGGTGTAGGCTGTAGCCCACGCGTCATTGTTGTCATCAACCCGAATGTATTGAAGGCCTTTTGTAGTGTAGGTTTTCAAGTCCATCGTTTCTACGAAGCGAATGACTTCTATGTCATTTATTTTTACAACATCACTTTTGATGATCTTTATATAAGCAGGATACTGCTTGATTGCCGCTTGCATAACATCCTCAAGCGAGTAGCGGTCGTCTGAAAAGCGGGTTTTTACCACATTAACATTCGTTAGAAGGTTTGGTGATGACGATTTGTCATAAGCCAAAAATGCGAATTGGTCGGGGTTCTTTAGCGCCTCTTCAAATAGCGACTTGACTTGGGGCAGTTCTTTATCCACAAGACCGCTGATTTTGTCGGCAAAATCTTGCATATTTCCGCCCACATAGGTATCCGGCAATTGCATCGCTAGACCTTTGCCCTCAAGCCGAATCCAGCCTTCGGGTGGTGCTGTCGGGATAATGATCCGCGTCGTTTGAGGTGTTGCGGTAGGTGTCTTTGATGATGTATTGCGAGAATTCATTGCATTCCATACGCCGAACGCAAAACAGACTACGAAAATAACCACGTGAATGGGGCGTATACGTTTCATTAGCAGCAGCTTTCGTATGATGCCAGATACTCTTTAACGTAAAGCAGCTGTGTGAAAAAGGCAAGAGATTTAGGTACCTGCCCATTGTCATCTGACCTCATAAAGTCCAATCGCTTAGAACATTTGACAGTCACTCGTATTTGACTTACATTATCTGATTACCCATTTTTTGCAATTAAAGGGGCAAGCATATGAAACGACGTTTGATTCTCTTTTCGATTATGTTAATTGGCGCGATGCTGATGAGCATGGGCGCAGCGCTGGCACAGGATAACACCCTGATTGTCGCCATGAATATTGACGACATTATCACGCTTGATCCGGCACGTTCTTATGAAACCACGAATCTCATGATTCAGCACGCTACCTATGACACCTTGCTCGATATCCACGCAGATGATTTGAACAAGATTGTCCCCGGTGTGGCCGACAGTTACACCGTTTCAGATGATGGCCTTACCTACACTTTCAGCCTGCATAAGGATGTGAAGTTTGCATCCGGCAATCCGCTGACGGCAGACGATGTGGTTTTCTCGTGGACACGTCTCAAGAATATCAAGGGCAATCCAGCATTTTATGTGGATGCGGTCTCCAGTATCGAAGCTGTTGATCCGTTGACCGTTAAAGTGACACTGTCGGCTAAGACTCCGGCATTCGCCACGATTGTCACGGCACCAGCTTTAAGCGTCTTGGACAGCAAATTAGCCAAAGAACATGGCGCAACTGACGCGGCTGATGCCGATACAACCGACACGGCCAGTGATTGGCTGACCCAAAATTCGGCAGGTTCAGGCCCGTTCGTACTCACAAGCTGGGCTGCACTGAGCCAAGTGACGATGGTTCGCAACGATGGTTACTGGCGTGGACCCGCCAAGTTAGCCGGTGTCACGCTGAATCATGGCACCGACTCCACCACCAAACTGCAATCACTGGAAAAAGGTGATGTCGATGTCTATGAAGATGTCGATAAAGATTTGATCGAACAGGTCAAAGCAGACAGCAATCTAAAGCTGGCGGTTGGTCAAACCTTGAACCTGACTTATCTGGCGATTTCAGCAGACGCGAAGTTCAATCTGCCGTTGAAGGATGCCAAAGTTCGCCAAGCAATTGCCCAAGCGATTGATTACGATGGTATCATCAACGGTTTGCTGTTGGGTTACAGTGACCGTCCTGCTGCTATGCTGCCGATTGGCATCATCGGTTCAGACCCGACCAAGCGCTATGAGCATAATGTCGATGCGGCTAAGAAACTGTTAGCTGACGCGGGTTTCCCGGATGGCTTTGAGCTAACACTTAACGCTTCTACGGGTACATCAGGCGGTATCGCCAATGAAACATTGGCTGCCAAGATTCAGGCTGATCTGGCCGAAGTAGGTATCAAGGTCACGATTAAGCAGACCCCCAATACGGACTTCCTGACTTCTTACCGTGCGCAAGAACTGCCGTTCCTGTTCGCGACATGGACACCGGATTATCTGGACGCAACCATGTGGTCAGATTATTTCTCGTATCCTGATGCTGGCCCTGCCAAGCGTATCCTGCTGAATTCGACCAAGATTGCTGATCTGGCGAAACAAGGCGCGGCTGAAACAGACGCGACCAAACGTGCCGCTATTTACGCCCAATATCAACAGGCGCATCTGGACGAAGCTGTATTCGTACCGCTGCTTCAACCGCAACGGTTGTATGCGATGAGTACGAAAGTCGACGGTTTCGTGTTCCATCCTGTTTATTTCATGGACTTCTACGAAATCAGCAAGTCGTAGTATAAAAAATACCCCACCCTAACCCTCCCCATAGTAACGGGGAGGGAATTTATGGGAAATGTTTGGTAAAAAAGGGCGGGATTAATCCCGCCCCTACGTTTTTGAAGGAAATCCATGCTTGGGCGTTACATCCTCCAGCGATTGTTGTTAACCATTCCGATGATGCTGGGCATCTCGCTAGTGTTATTCCTCATTTACAATCTGGTGCAGGTTGACCCGTTAGTGATGATCGTCGGTGAGCGGGCGCTGGATAAGCCGGAAATCGTGGCAGCGGCCAAAGCCAAATGGGGATTAGATCGCCCCATTTGGGAGCAGTACATTAGCTACGTCGGAAATATGGCACGCGGGGATTTCGGTAATTCATTCCTGACCAAGCGCGCGGTTTCGGCAGACCTCATTACCTATCTGCCAGCAACGGTTGAACTTTCGATTAGTTCGCTAATGTTCGCGATTGTGCTGGGGATTCCACTGGGGATTCTGGCAGGGGTGAAATTCCGCAGCGTGTTTGACCGCGTGGTATGGTTCGTATCGCTGATCAACGCCTCGCTACCACCGTTTTGGACGGGACTCATTTTCCTCACTATTTTTTATTTCAATTTGGGCATCGCACCGGGGCCGGGACGACTTGATCCGCGTATGACTGATCCAGCGCGGGTGACGGGTTTGTTAACGGTGGACTCGGTGCTCAGTGGTAATTGGGCGGCGCTGGCAAGTGCGCTGCATCATCTGGTGCTGCCGACGTTGATCCTCGGCGGATTTACGCTGGCGTTGGTGGTGCGGGTGACGCGGGCGGCCATCATCGAGGAGATGCGACGGGATTACGTCCGTACAGCGCGGGGCAAAGGCTTGAGCGAACGGAACGTGATCGTGCGTCATGCGCTGCGGAACGTTCTTATTCCACTGGTGACGATTTTAGGGCTGGCCTTCGCAGGATTGCTGAGCGGCGCGGTGATGACCGAAACGGTTTTCGATTGGCCGGGGTTGGGACAATATTTAGTGAAGGCGGCAGTTAACCTCGATTATCCGGCGATTCAGGCAGGTACGCTGCTGATCGCTTTTATCTATGTGCTGATTAACCTGTTTGTCGATATTTTATACGGGGTGCTTGACCCGCGTGTGCGCTATGAGTAATGCAAGCGCTTCGATCACGACTGGCGGCGTGCCAGTGGTTAAAGCGAAAGTCAGCCATAGAGCGCAGTTGTGGAAGCACATGCGCAAGTATCCGACCTTTTGGATCGGGTTGGTGGTGCTGGCTTTCTTCGGCTTAGTGATTATTTTCGCTGACCAAATCGCACCGATTGATCCGCTGGCACAGAATATTGTGGCGCGACTGAAACCTCCGACAGCAGCGCACATCTTCGGTACGGATGAACTGGGGCGCGATATTTTCAGCCGGGTGGTGCATGGGGCACGGATTTCGCTGCCGGCTTCGTTTTTCGTGGTGATTGTGTCCTCGGTGATGGGGTCGCTGTTAGGAGCGGCAGCCGGTTTCGTGGGCGGTTTCATTGACGAGACGATTATGCGGATCGCCGATGTAACGCTGGCTTTCCCTTCGATTGTGCTGGCGCTGGCGATTTCGGCGTTTCTGGGGCCAAGCCTGAACAATGCGATTTTAGCAGCGTGTATCGTGCTGTGGCCGGAATACGCGCGGCTGATGCGGTCGCAGGTGATCGTTATCCGGTCGAACGAGTATGTGGTGGCGGCACGGTCATTGGGGATGCGAGAGCCAGCAATTTTGATGCGGTATATCCTGCCGAATGCGTTGAATCCGATGATCATTAAGGCGGCGTTGGATGTGGGCAGCATCATCTTACTGGTGTCGGCCTTGAGCTTCCTCGGTTTGGGTGTGACTCCACCAGCGCCGGAATGGGGGGCGATGATCGCTTTGGGACGCACCAAGTTTTACCAGTGGTGGTTGGCGACTTTCCCCGGTATTGCCATCCTAATCGTGATTATGGCTTGCAACCTGATGAGCGAAGGGCTGCGCGACTGGCTCGATCCGAATTATTAAGCAGTCGAAATAATCTAACCCCCTTGTATCTTGAGAGATGGGTGATGGTAACATCAATAAACCCAGATGC
>JACDGI010000474.1 GCA_013821665.1 Anaerolineae bacterium | reverse complement strand
CAGTAATGGGTGTGCCATGACCTGGCTGAATGCGCCGAGCGATAGCCGCGGTCGACTGTCGCAGCAAGTCTTCGCTTAAATCGCGGGCACGTTCCAGTTTCTGACGGAACACTTCATCTGTGATATGCCCATTATTGCCTCCCCAGCCGTGATCGTCATAAATCGTATTTGTCCATGCGCGGTTGAAAGCCTGAACCGGATATTTGGCGAAACTCTTTTCAAGGAGAGCATCAATCGTCCAGAACATCTCAGCGGCAGGCAGCAATACGCCAGCCTCGCGTTTGGCTGTGATAGCACGGTGATGTGTCGGACCATGAATATACAACCAGATATTTGGTCGCTCGCCACACAGTTCCTCTAGCGGAGGTCGAGCTGCATTGATGGCATCAAGGAACTGCTCTGGCGTAGAATATTGGAGTTTCGGTGCGTCTTGTGTCTGACGCATTTCATTCCATTGGGCAATCAGACTATCGAAGTCGTGTGGTGGAATGTAATCCGCGCTCCAGAGGTAAGCGAAATGCGGCGGAATTTGTCGCTGTGTGTACTCGTCATTCCATGATTGCAAATCTTTTTGAATGCGATCCACTGCTTTGTCGAAAGTGCTATTAAAGGCGTGTCCAAACATCCGTAATTCGGCATAGTGTCCCATTGACCAGCTTAATACCTTGCTGCCGTCAGGACTGTACCAGTACTGCAAACTTGGCTTATGCCGGCTAATCAGCATATAAGGGATGCCCGATTTCGCTAGGATTTGAGGCATCTGCATCGCCCGCCCCGGAATATCAGGGCTGTAATAGACACGAGCATCCGCACCCGGCAGCAGTTTCTTCACCAGCTTGCGACCAAAATACGTCTGCCTTACCAACTGCTCACCGGAAAGGAGCGACTCATAGGGTTGGTTGTAGGTCGCGCCCCAATCGAATCGTTTATCCAACACGAGTTGGTTGATTTCAGCTTTACGTTCTGGATGACGCTCCAAATATTCCAGCAAATAAAGAACATTCTCCATCGAAAAGTGTACAGTGTCGTTTTCTGCCATCCGTTCCAAGGCGGGCGTAATCGACTTTTGGTCGCGCCACTCTATTGTCGCAGCAGGAGTGTCGAACCACGCAATGTCGTTGTGACTGGAGCAGATCAGATGAATCGTACCTTCAGCGAAATAGCCCCATTGATTGCGATCTGACATAATTCATCCTCAAGTTGTAATGAAAAAGAATTCACATAAGTCCAAATGATTGGAAAGCCTCGACGGTGGACAAGCCTCCATTTCCGCTTTGTGAGGAATAATCACTACACCGTTCACATCACCGACGACCGCCGTAAACAATTCGGCCTTCATCAGTTGGAACAAATCGTGGTCGTTTTGATAAGCGCTCATACTTGCCCCCGTGGGTGGGCTACGGCGAGACTCTGGCGGTACGCTTCGTCCAATGTATCGAGTGTCCGGTCTGGGTTGCCGTTTTCGGTCAGGAATTGGTGAAGAATCTGGCAGGCATGGTCTTGCACGCTAATCCAACCGTCATAGCGCGGACGCATCGCGGCTAAATCGAGTGTCGCCAAGGTATCGCCGAAGAAGTTTCCAGCTACGGCGTTAGTATGTCCGCTCAACCACGCGCCCCGATAACCGGGCTGGCCGCCGCTATCGAAATACATACCCGATTGGATACTGCTACTGGCGACAAAGGCCGCGTAATCCGCCGCAGCCTCCGGATTCTTGCAGCCGCTCGAAATGGCTAAGCCCCCACCGCCGAGGATGGCACCACGCGGTTTATCATCAGGATCAGCCGGGATATTCGTAAACCGTATGATATGGTCGCGGTAGCCAGTTCGGGCGTAGTTTGAATAACCGAAAAGCAGCGGACAGTAAACAATTTCGTCGCCCGTACTCATCTCGTCCAGAACCTTCGGCGGATTCCAATTTATTGCTGCCTGATGCCCCAGTTCCATCAGAGTACGCATCATGCCCAGTACATGCCGCCCTACCGGACGACTAACCGCTACAGCTTCGCCCGTGAACGCCTGCTCGCCTGCATTGGCACACAGGGTAAAAAAACATGGAAAGCAATCGATATGAAGCAGCGGTGTCGTAACGTGCGCCCTCCCCTGCCGTTTGAGTCGCTGCCCTAACGTAATCACCTCATCCCATGTTTGCGGAACCTCAACATCAAGCTGTGCCAGCAAATCAGGCCGATAAGCACTGACCTGTGCGGCGGCATCAATCGCCAGCGCCCATTGCTGACCGTGAAAGTGATAACTTGCATGACTGCGCCCGATGCCATTCTGTACCTGATCGGACAAAAACGCTGCGTCCAAATAAGGGTCGAGTGGCAGCAGTGAGCCTTTAGCCACACAGCCCCCAATCCAGGGATGATCTAGCACAATCAGGTCATAACGCAGCGCCAGTTCTGGCAATGACATCTCGGCGAAATCGCTCAGCGTGCGCCGTTCCCAATGGATATGCACATCAGGGTGCGTCGCGGCGTAGGCTTCAGATGTTGCCACCATCGGCGCGTAGCCGCGTGTATGATCCCATGTGCTTCCACGCAGTTCAATCATAGACGCTCTCGTTTTCCACTCTTTTATCGCCCGCTAAAACGGGGCGGACGCTTTTCCACAAAGGCTTGAATACCTTCGCGCTTATCATCACTCACAAACAAGTGCGCCGTAGAATCCATCTCAAGGCTAAGTGCCGTTGGCAGCGATGCCTCTAACCCCTCGTCTATAACACGCTTCGCCATCCTTACAGCAAGCGGCCCGTTCGCCAGAATTTTCTCGGCCAGCGCTACAGCGGCATTCAAAGCCTCGCCTTTTTCCGTCACTTCCGACACAATATTGAGCTGGTATGCGCGTACCGCATCAATACTCTCGCCGGAGAAAATCATCCGTTTCGCGAGATAAGGCCCAACCAAGCGTGATAGGCGCTGTGTGCCGCCGCCACCCGGCAACAGCGCAAGTTTGGCTTCTGGCAGCCCGAACTTTGCATTTTCTGAGGCGACGATGACATCACAGGCCAGCGCGATCTCGAAGCCACCGCCCAACGCATAACCGTTAACTGCCGCAATGATTGGACGCGAAAGCTGTTCCATTTTCGCCATCACTGAACGCCCAAGCCGCTGGAACGCTGAAAACTCTGCCAGCGTCATCGTCAGATAATCATCAATATCCGCGCCGGCCACAAACGCTCGACCTTCTCCAGTTAGGATCAGCACACTCGTCGTCTCACTGTCTTCAGTCGAGCGCAGATAATCACCGAATTCCTGATAAACTGTGCCGTTGATGGCGTTCAGCTTGTCAGGCCGGTTAAAGTACAAAATGGCGATTTCGCCCCGCTGTTCGATTCGAAGGGTTTCGTACATCGTTATGACACCCACAGGTAATATTTGTGACCAATGAATTCCTCCGGCGTAGTCGAAATGCTTGAACCAATCAGTACCGGTTGATCACCCTTAATGGCATACAGCGAAAGGGGTAAGCCGCTAAATGGTGTATCCAACCGATATAGATTATCAACAAGCAGGATAAGCAGATTCATTTCCTCTTCTACGCCTGACATATTACGCCTTGCTTGTTCAATCTTTCGAGCATCTCAGGGCTATAACCCCCATACTCTGCCAGAATGCTATTGGTGTGTTCACCCAGCAGCGGTGCTGGTCGACGGATATCACCGGGAGTCTCACTGAACTGCACCGGAATGCCCAACGTGCGCACGAGGCCAGCTTTGGGATGCTGATACTCAACAATCATCTGGTTATGCGCCACCTGCGGATCATGTTCGACATCAGCAAATGTATAAACCGGCGAACACCAGATATCCTCCGCCAGCAGCGCGGTCAGCCAATCGGTTGTCGTCCGCTTCTGGAAAGCGCGTGCGAAGTCGCGATTGATGTCGTCACGGTTATCCATGACATTGTTCGATGACAGATGCTCATAACCGCTAAGCCCAATCAATGCAGCCAGCTTGCCAACCGGATTCATAGCGATAGCGATATAACCATCAGATGTCGGATACATGCCATAGGGAGCGCCATTATAGGGTGCAGGGTTATTGCCTGAGTGACCGCGTTGTGGCAATCCGCCGCCATTCAGATAAGTCGAGAGTTCTTGATTGACGAAGGTCAGCAACGAATTGTAGAGGCTAACTTCGACCTTCTGTCCCTTGCCTGTGCGTTCGCGGCTGTAAAGTGCTGCGAGAACGCCGTAGACAATATGGAGCGCCGAGGCGATATCGGCGATGCCCAAACCGATACCCACCGGCGGATCATCATCTTTGCCGTTCAAGAAGAGCAAGCCAGTCATAGCCTGTACCAGCAAATCTTGCCCCGGTCGGCTGACGTATGGGCCAGTTTGCCCCCAACCGCTGCTCGAACAAAAAATCAGGCGCGGGTTGATGGCCGACAACACCTCATACCCGATGCCTAAGCGTTCCATCACGCCGGGGCGGAAGTTCTCTATAATCACATCGGCATGAAGCACCAACTGCTTGACCGCCTCGACTCCCGCCGCTTCCTTGAGGTTGATACAGGCGCTGCGCTTATTGCGGTTGAAGGTCAGAAACGACACACTCTCACCCGCCAAATATAAATTGCCTAGCGCAAATTTACGCATCCAATCACCTGCGGGGGGTTCGACCTTAAGGATTTCCGCGCCCATATCGCCCAACATCTGCGTGGCATACGGACCTTGTAAAAGCTGGGTAAAGTCCAGCACCACCACACCATCCAATGGTCCGCTCATGTCAACCCTTTCCCTACGATAAATCTTGGTTAAGCCTAGGCAAGTCATGAGCTTCGGCAAACTCGTTGATAGCTGGCAATCCCGCTAACACACCGAACTGGACTTCATAGTCCACAGACTCCCACGGCTCAAGGAAGCGCAGTCGCCCAGCCTCTCGTTCCGCCGCACGTCCTTCGACCCATGCATTTGCGGGTTCGATCCCCGTTACATAATCTCCGGCAATCATGCTCTTCCAATTGACAAACCACGGCAGTGTTTCGTAGGTAAACGAGAGATAGACCGCAATTGGCCCTTCGGCATAATCTGGCATGCCCGCCAGTATCACATGCACTTTTCCCTCGTGGTCAGGCCGCAGTTTGTGATAAAAAAGTTGATGCGGTCGATCCACCAGCGGCGGTTCAAACCGATCCCAACGCTTGAACTCTGCCTTTGAATGATCACCGCGCGGCTCAATGTGCTCGCTGTTAGTCACTAATCGCGCATTAGCCGACAACAACGGAAATCCGATATTGAAGTGATAAAGCATCATATGCTCTTTACGCTTGAATGTGCGGTTCTCGACCCGGTCGCGAATGGTGAAATGTGAGGCACCTAACTCAGTCGAAATTTCTCGCGTCATCACCAAATGGGTGCCGAGCGCTTCCGCCTCTGCGACCTTGCCCCGCACCCACAGGCGATAGGTATCCCCTTCCCACGCCGCATCAGCCCAGACGTTGCTGGCCGGAATATTGCTCGCCCGTCCATGATGACCCAATGCTTCACCTGCATCAACCGATGGAGAACCCATTGTTGATAGACCACCGGTACTCATCAAGCCGCCGAAGGCCGTCCGGTGCCACGCCGCGCCCTCCGGTTCATAATACGACGCGGCCACTTCTGAGGTAGAAGTACGCCAACAAAATGGAATTCCGCGATAACTGGCATGTGAGATATCCAGCGCACGCCCCGGCAGTGCAGTAAATTGAAACCCGCTCCCCGTGGCAATATCGGCTGCATCTACCCCTTCGGCGCGGCCTTCGCGCAGCATGAATCGACGGACATAGGCGAGCTGGCTCATGTCAGCGGTGTATTGCTGAATCTCTTCTCGACTCCATTCTTTTCCGTACAACATAGGCATGGTGATGTCGTCTTTCTTGCGGCTTGAACTAGGATTGAATTATGTCATTTTTACGGCTAGCGTTATCTTTCAGTCCGATAAGCTACCTCCCAAGGTTCCTCAAAAATGCCGGGGACAGCCTGTACTCCGTCAAGCTGGGACGGACAATAGGAGCAAATTGGCCAGCAGGTTTTCACGCATGGCTTGACGACGAACTGTTTTCCGTCGCTCAGCGGTTGCCATAGGATTTGAAAAAGTCTGTTTAGTCAAAATAAATAACCTTTTTCACAACTACTATCGGTAAACAGATATTTTTGTGGGGACGGTACATTAAAAGCTGTCGTGCGTAATAATTATTTGGCATTATGCCAACTGTCCCCCATCCACCACCATGCACGTCCCTGTCACCCAATCCGAATCATCCGATGCTAGAAAAAGTGCCGCGCGGGCAATATCGTCCGCCACACCCAGCCGCCCCAATGGCGTGCGTGCCGCCCATATCGCTCGCTCTGCATCAGGATCCGGCGCAGCCGCGAACACCACCTCATTCATTGGCGTATCTACCGCCCCCGGTGCGATACAATTGCAGCGAATTTTGTGAGCGCTATACTCTGCCGCAATCTGCCGTGTCAAGGAGATAATCGCTCCTTTGGAGGCCGCGTAGGCCGCCCATCCCGCATATC
>JACDGI010000473.1 GCA_013821665.1 Anaerolineae bacterium | reverse complement strand
GTATTACGTCGAGTATCCGCTGAACAATGTGCAAGAAGGCGATACCATCAGCATTGATGCCCATGCCACCAGCGGCGACCTTGACCTTTATACCGGCATTTTCTTCGGTGACGAGGTGGTTGCTGAAAATGACGACTGTGACAACTCGACCAAAGACTCCTGCCTCGAATATCCACAGGCTAAAGCGGGTGATTACACGGTTGTCGTCACACGCTATGGTTATGAAAAAGGTGAAACCAGCGGCTCCTTTGAGGTGAGTATCAAGGTTGGCAAAGGCACGACGACCATTGCCTCGAATAACAATGATACGACCACAACGACTATCGCCGCCGGTTATCCGGTTGTCGCGCCGACACCCAACATCGCCGACTGGACGGTGCTGGTCTACATGGGTGCCGATAACAACCTCGAAGACGGCCTCATCAATGACCTTGATGAATTCGAACGTGCAGGCGGCAGTACCCCCAGCGTCCGCATTCTGGCACTGCTCGACCGCACGCCTGATTACGACACGTCAAACGGCAACTGGACTGATACCCGTCTGTTCGAGCCGGGGCCGGACACAAGCGACGATTACCAGACGGTTTACCCACCGACCCTCGATACGAAGCCATTAGGTGATCTGGGGGAAATCGACACCAGTTATCCCGGTAATCTGCTGGACTTCATTGTGTGGGGTGTCAAAGCCTACCCCGCCCAACACTATGCCATCATCTTGAATGATCACGGTGGCGCATGGTACGGCACGGTACAGGATGAAACCACCGGACAAGGACTGCTCACCATTCCGGGTCTATCGCAAACCTTTGACGCAGCCCTCAAGAACACCGGTCTCAAGAAATTCGACCTGTTGATTAACGATGCCTGCTTGATGAGCGGTGTTGAACATTACGCGGCGATGTCGCGCTACTTTGACTACGCCATCGGCTCGCCAGAAATCACGCTTAACCCCAGCTTCGATATGACGCTGCTCACCCAACTGCTCAACAAGAACCCGAATATGGATATTGGGCAGCTTGGCAAGAAAATAGCAGACAAATATGTTACCGATATGGAATCGGTATCGGCGGATACCGAACCGGTATTGGGCGCAGATGTCACCAATTTGCAGCAGTTCGGCAATGTGACGGATGCCCTGAACCAATTTACGGATGTGGTCAACAGCAATCCCCGCGCCTTTATCTCGCTGATCGGTCAGGCGCGTGCCAACACCTATGCCTATTCCTTCTTCTTACCGGAAGACCAATATGGCCCGCCCACCAGTATTGATGTTGGCGATTTTATGCGGCGTGTTTCCGCAGCGACAGACGACAAACAACTCAAAGACGCTGCTGATAATGTGGACATCGCCTTGGATAGTGTTCGCATCTATGGCACATCTGGTAACCAACTCAGTAAGTACACCAGCTACTACAATATTTACTTCCCGCAGCGCAGCACCGACTTTGATCCGAGTTACGTCGAACAAAGCCCGTTGCAGGATTGGGCGCAAATGCTGCGAACCTTCTACGGCGGAGCCAGCCCACAGTCGCGTGCTTTCCGCGGGCCGCAAGGGTCAGCCGCTTTAGCACCGAGCAGCATACCGGTCGTCAACATCACGAATATCTATCCCGAAGAATCCACTAGCATCGCGGAACCCATCACGATCTCGATGGAAGTCACCGGACGCAACATTTCGCAGGGTAAATTTACGGTCGATAAAATCGAGGCTGACGGCACCGCCGTGCGCTTGCGAACCGCCCGTATCATCACGAATGTGGTGGTCGACGGTGTCGTGCAACAACTGAACCAATGGAATCCCGGTGTGGATGACAGCGACTTCACATGGGATGCTCAACTGCCGCTGGTTTCCGATGGCAAGACCAGCAGCTTCGAACAGGTCGTGACTATCGGAGGCGTTTCCTCCCTTGCTGGACGCTACCGTTATCCCGGCAGCGAAAACTGGCAAGCTGTGACGGTCATGTTTGATGATAATGGCAATGTTGATAACGTGGTCAGCGGCAGCGCTGGCAGTAACGCCGTTGCCAGCATCCGTATCGAAGCCGGTGGGACGTTCCAAACCTTTAGGTCAGAAGTTACCGCCGATGGGCGCGTCCTCCAGAAAGACGGCACCAACTTTACATGGCCTGAAAAAGGCATCTCATGGGATTATGCCCCTGCGCCTACCGGACAATATAACCTCGGCTTCCTGATCGAATCGGCAGGTGGTACAACCGGCTTCTCATCGGCCAAGGTAAACGTCGATAATGATCAGGTAGACAAGAGTCTGCTCGGTTATGTCGATGCCGACTTTGGGCTAGTCTTCCAGCGCCCGACGGGTTGGTACGCGGTGGATTACTTCCCTGCTGATGACTTCTTGCAAACTGGCAGCCTTGATGACAAGCAGTATATGGTCGATTACATTGGTAAAGATGGTGTGACCGATCTCAAGGAAATTGCTCAAGCGGTTCTCGATAAATACAATTTCACAAGCGACGACACCTTCAAGAAGACCAAAGTCGGTGGCTTGGATGCGCTGGAATTCACCTTCCATTACACAAACGATACCGGCGACTTTACCGGCCACGCCTTTGCAGTGTATCGCGAGGAACTGGGTTACGGCATGGTATTCTCGTCCGAAGCCACCGACCCTGATAATGTCGAGAGCAATTACCAGTTGTTCCTAGACCATCTGCAATTCTTCGATGCCACCAAGGTCAGGGCAAAAGATACCGGTGTCTGGTCAAGCGACTCCTTCACCAGCGAAACTCACTTCCCGGTGCCGACGACGTGGATGCCCGGTGCTGAAGATGTCAAGGATTCGAAGTGGTGGTATTACCATCCCAACGACGATAAGACCGACCCGACCTTTGCCGCCGTTGAAGTCTACAAATCATCCGACGATGATGTTGCGTCGTGGCTCACCGATCTCCTCAACGAAGTGGTGGCTGATAAGCCCGACTATAAACTTGTCAGTCAGGATAAATACTACGGCGAGAAAAACACATGGAATTTCGCCACCTTTACCCATACCGGTGATAATGGCGAAGAAATCACGGGCCGTCTGTACGTCACCATCAAAAACAAAGTTCCTTACGCCATCTGGTTCGAGGCACCCACCGAGAAGTTCAATGAGACTTTCACCAACATCTTTACGATCATGTTGGACGGTTTCAGAATTGATGATCCGAAGCCGGATTCAAGCTCTTAAGCATAACAAGGAAGGGCGACCACAGTGGTCGCCCTTTTAACTCAATGATCAATAACACACCTTCTCAACCCCGTATCGCCCTCGTGACCGGAGCCAGCCGCCGCATCGGTATCGGCACGGCGATTTGTCGTGCCTTAGCCGCACAGGGCATGGATGTGGCCTTCACCTACTGGCAGCCTTATGATGCCCAAATGGATTGGGGTGTGGATCAAGATGCTCCCACACAGCTCACAGCCGAGTTGCAAGCGATAGGCGTGCGCTGCCTCGCCCTCGAAGCCGACCTCAGCCAACCGGACGCACCCACAACCTTGCTCAATCAAGTCGAGCAGCAGCTTGGCGCAATTAGTGTGCTGGTCAATAACGCCACCTACTCGACCACAGGCGATTATGAGCAGCTTGACGCGCAAAGCCTCGATGCCCACTATGCGGTCAATATA
This sequence comes from Anaerolineae bacterium, assembly GCA_013821665.1. Classification (GTDB taxonomy): domain Bacteria; phylum Chloroflexota; class Anaerolineae; order Aggregatilineales; family Phototrophicaceae; genus CFX2. Next base: position 2,894 of record JACDGI010000473.1, on the reverse strand, counting down.
CGCGGCACGTTTTTGCTGAGTGTGGAATTTGCACGGCGTTTCCAAGCGGGTCACGGTGGACGTATCATCAATATGACATCGGGACAATCTTTAGGGCCGATGCAGAGCGAATTGGCGTATGCCTCGACCAAAGGCGCGGTGGAAGCCTTTACCTTATCGTTGGCAGCGGGAGTCGCCAAGCTCGGCATCACCGTCAACGCGGTTGATCCCGGCCCGACGGATACCGGTTGGATGAAGCCTGAACTGAAAGCGATTCTCAGCCAACGCACGCCATCAGGACGTGTCGGCCTTCCAGAAGATGCCGCCAAATTGATCGGATTCCTCGCCAGCGAAGACTCCGAGTGGGTCACAGGGCAGATTATCCACTCCAACGGCGGTTTTGGCTGGGCATAATTACTTCTCTATCATTGAAGGAAGCCATCATTATGATGATCGAAACCCCCAATTTTCGTCTGCGTTCCTTCGTGCCGGACGATCTGGATGATTATTACACGCAGGTCTATGGCGATGCCGATGTCATGCGCTACATATCCGGTGGGCAGCCGCGTAACCGCGAGCGCACCAACGATGTGCTGACGTTCGCCATGCGCCACGAAAAAACCTATGGTTATTCCATCTGGGCGCTTTTAAGCCGTATAGACGACACCTTTATCGGTCATTGTGGCATCATCCATCCCGGCGAATCACCAGAAATCGAGCTTGTGTGTGCCTTGGGGAAAGCGTTTCAAAAGCAAGGTGCCGGACCCGAAGCCGCGCTTGCGACCTTTCGCTATGCGTTTGAAACCGTTGGATTAGAGAAAATTATAGGGCTGGCTTATCCCGAAAATATCCCTTCACGCAAAGGCATGGAGAAAATCGGGATGAAGTATGTCGGCCTAACGGATCTTTACTACAATGCGACCTTGACCATGTATCAAATCGAACGCGCGGATTGGCAACCGTCGCCTAACTTCTACCGCTTAACACTTTAACCCGCGACCACTTCTAAGACGCGCGGGGTCAACACCCACATCAGCATCCCGCGCAGCGGCGTTCGTGCCAATAAATCGACCCGTGCGATGCCACCTTTTTTCATCTCAATCTCGCCGCCACCCACCAGCGCGCAAACGGTGATACTGAGGTCGGGTTCATGCCCCACAAACAGCACCGCCAGATCGTTTGTGAGATCGTGGATCAGCGCCGGAATAAACTGTGGATTAAATCCAAAATTGACTTCATCGCGGGCTTCAGGCGTAATACCCAATGTACTTGAGAGAATGTCGGCGGTTTGTCGCGCCCGTAAACGCGGACTGGTATAGATGCGAGCGGGCTTAACCCCCAGCTTATGCAGCGCACGGGCTGCGTCCTGTGTGCGTTCAACACCTTTATCGGTCAGCTTACGTGCGTAATCATCAAAGTCAGGGCCTTGTGCATCCTCAGCATGTCCATGACGGAAAAAATAAAGTTCCATGCGGGTTTGCCCTCCTTTATACTCAGGCCGCTGATTGTAGCAAACTGTCTGCGTTTAATATAACGCCAACTTTGCTAACCAATTTCATAACCCACCTTTCGCAACTTATCTGGCTGCTAAAGTAATTTATCGAATCTTCTGAGAATTACACTCCCGTATTGATTTGCTCCCTCCATCGCTTGCGGGAGAGGGCTGGAGTGGGGGTTCTTGGCTAATCCACAAAAGTGTCCTCCTGTGAACGTTTACGGGGGAGGGGTTAATCTCGTCCCTTTCGATCATCGACTTTGCAACTGCCTCTCACCCCACGTTTCCCCGACGGTTAAAGGCTGCAACTCGCAGAAATTGGACGAATGCGCTACAGTAAAGTCTTTGATTCGGCGGATACGAATGAGGAGAATGTCTATGCTGAAAAGCCAATCAGGGCGTTGGATAACCCTGTGCTTGATAGCGGTGCTGGCCGTCACCATCAGTGGATGCAACTTGGCCTCCACACCCGGTCAAAACACAACCGCGATCAGTGGGCCACCAACCGTGCAAATCGCCGCGCCCCCGGCCAATGCCACTTATCTCGAAAATGTCGCTGTCAACATTCAGGCACTCATCGGCAACGCCGGTACGGATATTGATCGCATCGAAATTCTCGTCGATGGCACCATCATCCAAACCATGAAGGCTCCCAATCCCGGTGGTGCGCCCAGCTTCAGCATTGCCCAGAGTTGGCAAGGCGCTGGTGCAGGCCAACATACCATCAGTGTTACGGCTTTCCGCGCAGATGGCTCCAGCAGTGCGCCCGCCAGTGTGGCAATTAATGTCATCACTGCGCAACCGTCACCAACCAGCGGTGCCACACAAGCCACCGGTGGAACAACCGTCCAGCCGACAACGGCCTCATCCGGTGGTGCTGCAACCAGCGCACCAGCGCAGCCGACAACAGCGTCATCGGGTGGCGCTGCAACCAACCCACCTGCCGCGCCCGCCAACACATCAGCCCCCGCAGCATCGCCGACACCTAGCGTGCCTTACGTCACAACCATACAAGGTATCAATGTGCGAAACGGCCCCAGCACCAAGTTCAATCCGCCCATCGGCAGTATCGCAGCCGACCAAACGGCTGATTTGTTAGCCCGTACAGCGGATGGACAATGGTTCAAGATCAAATATTACAACGGTGCAGGTTGGGTATTTGCCGCCTACACCAAGCCCTCGATTGATACAGCGTCACTCACCGTGGACGCTGGCCCGCCAATTCCTGCTGACACAGCTACACCGCTGCCGACGGCCATACCAGCTACAGCGGCACCGACACAGCCGCCAACGACGGCCAATCTGGTGCTGGGTAACATCAACTTCAGTCCGGGACTGCCGATTGTATGTAATAAAACCGTTGCCATCACCATTGATGTGGCTAATCAGGGCGGTCAACCCACCACCACCAGCTGTACCA
>JACDGI010000472.1 GCA_013821665.1 Anaerolineae bacterium | reverse complement strand
GCATCTGACCCTAACGCCCCCAGCGGCAATGTGTTTTTGGCCGGATTTGCTCTTTTCATAGTCGGCCTCATCGCTACCTTCGTGGTGACACGGCGCGGAAGCACGCGGTTGGGTAGTTTAATGGTGGTGGTGTTGACAACCATCATCTTTGGGGCACTCACTATCGTCACCGGTTTGTACAAAGCCGAAGATGGTATCGCACTGATTATCATCGTGGCGCTGGCGGGTTTGCTGCTGGGCGAACGTGGATTGTTCAGTGGTATCGCAGCCAGCATTTTGATCTTCCTAATCAGTGTGAGCCTACGTTCGCAGTTCCCCCTCATAACGGTCGCCCAATCGACCGAGATCACCGTTACCAGCCTCATGATCTGCATTGTGGGCGCATTGATTTACGCTTATTTACGGTTTGCGCGGGTTAGCCGCGTCGAAGGTGCTGCTGGTGCTGAAGCCGAACGGATGAAACTCGCGCAGCTCACCAGCCTCATCACCACCCGTATTTCGCGGCGTTTAGCATTAAACGAAGTGATGCGTAATACGGTCGAGGAAATCCGCCAAATTTACCCCGATATTTATCATGCACAGATTTTCCTGACCGAACCCAGTGGTGTCGCGCGATTAGTCGCCAGCACAGGTGAAGTCGGTAAGATGTTGATGGATCGCCATCACAGTTTGCCGATTGGCAGCCAGAGCGTTATCGGTCAGGTGACTATCAATAACCAATATGTGATTGCCCGTTCCAACTCCAACAACTCGGTTCATCGTCGCAATGAGTTTCTACCGGATACGGTGGTCGAGGCGGCCTTCCCCATGCGTATCGGGGATGTGGTGATTGGGGCGCTCGACTTACAGAGCAAAACGCGTGATGTTTTTAATGATGAAGATGCCCCGATTTTCCAGTCATTAGCGGATAACGTAGCTATCGCGATTGATAATGCGCGGCTGTTTGAGGAAACCGAACGGCGCTTGGCGGAAAACCAACAACTGGTCACACAAATGCGCCAGTCCAGCGAAGAGGTTGAACGCTTGAATGAACGACTCACCGGGCGCTTCTGGAAAGATTACGTGAACCAGCAAGACGCGCCTTCGCTCAACCTTGATCTTTCAACCCATCTCACGAGTGTGGATAAGGCGTGGACAACCTCAATCAAGCAAGCCATACAATCCAACCAATCAGTGCAATCCCAAACGACGGATACCCAAACGGTCACGGTTCCGCTGCGGGTGCGCGGTCAGGTGATCGGCGCGATGGAATTTGATATGGACGACAAAGGGACGCTGTCGCCCGAAGATTTGGCGATGATGGAAGAAGTCAGCGAACAGTTGGGTTTGGCAGCCGAGTCCAACCGCTTATATGAAACCAGCCAGCGCATCGCCCAGCGCGAGGCTCTGGTTAACGAAATCTCGACACGTCTGCAAAGCGGCACGAGCGTCGAAATGACTTTAACCAGTGCGGCACGCAGCTTGAGAGATGTGCTGAAGGCAAACCGGGTGGCGATACGGCTGGGCAAACCACCGGTTGAAACGACGAATGGGGAAAACTCATGACACCAACACTTACTACTCCCAATAACAATGCGGAATTCCTGAGCAGTTCGCGCAATCGCTACCTGTATGTTTTGTTGATGCTGCTCGTCATCTCAAGTGGAGTGGCTGCGGTTGTTCTGGTGGCGATTAGCCTGAAAACACCCCAAAGCCCCGTATTTATTCTGTTTACCACCATAGCCTTTCTCGCAAACCTCTTTGCCTACATTATGCTGCGCCGTGGACACTCCGATTTCGTGACCTACATGGTGCTTGCGGAAGTCATCGCGGGTATGTTGTCGACTATGCAGGTCGAATTCTCGTTTCTGATGTTCAACAGCGTTTTAGCGGTCGTCACATCGGCTGTGCTGGCATCGCGCAATGTGTACCGCGCTGTCACCGTGTTTCTATTCGGAGCCATGCTTGTATTGATCGCGCAGTCCATTCAGCAAACCGGTACGATTGACGCGTCTGTACCGCGCATTACTCTGCTGATTACACTGGCAATCTTGAGCTTAACAACGCGTTACTTCACCAATCAAGCCATGCAAGCCGCACAGGTGGCTGCCAGCAGCGCTAATTTGCTGCAAGCGGCGGCGGCGACCGGTGAAATCATCGGTAAGCTCTTGAAGTTAGATGAAGTGCTGCCACAAGCGGTGGAACTCATCCGCGAACGGTTTGCGTTTTATCACGTTCAAATTTTCTTGTTGGATGAAGCGGGCGAAAACGCACAACTGGCCGCCAGCACCGGTTCGGTCGGTCAACAGTTATTCGAGCGACGGCACAGTTTGCCAGTGGGCAGCCGCAGTGTGATTGGTCGTGTGACCAGCACCATGCAGCCCGTAACCGCTAATGACACCGATTCGTTTTATCACCGCAATGAATTGCTGCCGAATACACGTTCCGAACTGGCACTGCCCATTCTGGACGGCGATAAGATCATCGGTGCGTTGGATGTGCAGAGCCGCCGCTACGAACTGTTTACAGCGGAAGTCATCCAAGCGCTGCAAGTGGTGGCGAACCAACTCGGTACAACCATCCGCAATGCACGCTTATTTGAAGAGCAAGAAACGACAACCCGTGACGCGCGGCGTTTCTTGCTTGAATCCGAAACAAACCTGCGCGAAATTCAGCGCTTGAACCAACAGCTTACCCGTTCCGGTTGGAAAGATTATCTTGAGACCGGTAAGCCTGTAAGTGGTGTTACAGTCCAAAGTGACGAAATGCGGGCGACTGCCGAATGGTCAACCACCTTGCTACAAGCATCACAGGGTCGCCAATCGGTGACCAGCCAACACAACGGGCAGCGGATAATCGCGGTGCCGATGATGCTGGGTAATGAGGTCATCGGCGCGATTGAGGTCGAAGCCAATGACTCGGTGCAAGAAGCGGATGTTACCGAAATGGTGAACGCGGTTGCCCAACGTTTGGCTTTAAGTCTTGATAAAGCCCGGTTGTTTGAAGAGTCACAAGAAGCCACCGCCCGCGAACAACGTATCAACGAAATCGTCACCCGTTATCAGAGCGTGAATAATGTGGATGAGCTTTTACGTATCACCCTCCAAGAATTGAGCCAATCACTGGGGGCAACACATAGCAGCATCCGATTGGGTGCAGTGCCAGTCGCCAGCTTGAATGGAGAAGGCCAAGCATGATTACCCGTTTCCGCAAACAAGTTTTCAGTTTACGGCACACATACAGCAATCCGCTGGATATTCAGCGGGCGCAAGTTTTGCTGATCGTGGACGTTGCGATTGTGGTATTGGCGATTGTGACCACAATACTCCTGATTTTGCCGACCATTATTAGTACGGGTACGGCTGATTTTGCCAGCTTGTGGAGTACCGTAGTGGTGATTATCGCCGCCGTGGTTTCGCACCGGCTGATCCAGAGCGGACGGCTTAATGCCGCCATTTGGATTATGTTAGCCGCCATCATATTGGGTACCTTGAGCGGACTCTTATTTACTACGAGCGGCTTCCCGAACATCTCATCATCGCTCATTGTGTTTCTGCCTGTGCCCATCATCGCGGCGGGTGTCCTCCTTAATCGGCGTGCGCTGATTGTCGTGATGGTCTTGATGCTGGTCATCCTCACTGCGGCAGCCTTAGCCCAGCGTGGTAATACGGCTCCTATAACGACTATTCCCGCCGAGACGGCCATTAATGATTTGACGCTGGTGGCGATTAGTATCATTGTTGTCTCGGCTATTCTGGCGGCCTTTTTGGGTACACTGCACCGGATTGCGAGTGAATCGTTCCAGTTGATTACGCAGCGGCAGTGGATGAGCCAACTGGGTTCTACACTAAGTTCCGCCACCAACGAGGCCGATTTGCTGAGTAACTCGTTGACCATGATACGCAAGTCAGTGGGTCAGCAGTTTGTCGAAATCTATCTCATAAATGAGGACGGCAATTTGACACTGGCCTCCAGCAGTGGACGGCGGCGAAGTGCTATCCGTTCGACTGATTCGAATATTCTAGCAGAAGCCGCACGCACCCGTACCACCTTGACGGTATCGCTGGAAGATGACCCTGCGTGGCGCGGTCATATGGCTGCATCAACCAGCTATGCGGCGGCTGTGCCAATCATGGTCAACAACAATTTGATGGGCATCCTCGATTTTCAGGATGTGGTTCCATTTTCGCAGAATGAACTCGATACCTTGCAAGAATTGGCTGACCAAATTGCGCTCAGTTTGCAGCATGTACGCGTTACGACCGACATGAAAACCCTGCTTGAAGATCAAGGAAAGACCATCACCCGTTTGCAGACCCAATTGCAAGATTTTAACCGTCGCCAGCAGCAAAATGTGGGCGAGGTATGGGGCGATTACGTTCAAGGGCGCGGCAGACAGGCCATTGGTTATAACCTTGAGGGCAGCACGGCTGTGCCAATGCAGGCTACGGATCTACCGAGTGGGTTAGAGAACACGCTCAAAAGTGGGCAGTTGGACGTTTCGACGCAAGGCAGTGAACAAATTATCAATGTGCCGATTAAGTTCCGTGATACCAACCTCGGTGCGATGTCGTTCGCCGTTCCATCGGATCACCCGTTGAGCCAGCGGCAAATCGAAGTGGCGACCACGGTGGCGGAACGTTTGGCGCTCGCCTTGGAAAACACCCGTTTGTTCGAGCAGAGCCAGTCGCAAGCGCTGCGGGAACGTAAGGCCAGTGAAGTAGCGGCAGCACTGATTGGTGCGACTGATGTGCGGGTGGTGCTGAATATGGCGGCAGAGCAATTTAAGGATGCGCTGGGTGCAGTGAATACACGGATATATATTCAGCCGGAGACGCTGATGGAACCGCTGGCGCAACCGCAGGGAGAGCAATAACAATGAACAATTTCTCACGGGTATTCAACGTCCTCCGCTGGCCTTTATGGGCGAAAATTACAGTGGGTTTGTTGGTCGCGGTTCTGGTTCCAGTTCTGATTAGTGGTTTCATTATCCAGAGTAGTTTTGCCTCTTATAGTCTGAATGCCCAGAAAGACAGCTTGGCACAATCAGGCAAACAGCAGCTCAAAGATTTGACAGCCGTAATCCAGAAAGCGGACGTTGGCATCGGCATATTGGCAGCCAGCCAAGAGCTAAGCGACGCATTTAAGAAAGCCCTTGCATCGAACGGAACGACGTTTCAAGAATCGCGGCAAATCTCGTTGGACATCCAACGTGAAGTGGTGCAAGCGGGCGATTTCCGTGCGATCCGCTTGATTAATACCAAAGGGTTGATCGTGGCACAGGCTACGACCGAGCAAGTTTTTAATGTCAGTGGTTACGATACCAAAGCGGGAGCCTTTACCGCCGCCAAGAACGCGACCCAGATCAATATTGATAAAACAATCACGATAACGAGTGACCCGACTCTCCTGATTGAGTACACACTGAGCATCCATGATGATAAGAATGCTGTCATTGGTTATTTGATCGGTACGCTCAAAGAGTCGCAGGTTTTGCAGTATCTGAATGCTGGCACGGGTGTGGATAGCTACCTTGTTACCGCTGGACAAACACCATTTGTGATTAACAGCCAGGGTATTGTGAAGGGCAATATTCAAGCGGATTCGGTAGCGGTGAAGCGTGCTTTTACTGGACAATCCGCGACCGCTACTTACCTATCCGGTGCGCGACAAAACGTTGAAATGTTAGGCTTCTACGGCTCCATTACCAGCCCAAGTTCGCCAAGCCAAACATTGTTTGCGTTGGTGAGCGAACTGCCCACGAGTGCCATCGCCAACCCGGTATTGGAATATCTGGGTGGTGCGCGTTTGTTTGTGGGTGCTGTGGGATTAATCGCTGTCGTTTTCCTGCTGGTGATGCTCGGTAATCAGATGATTATCCCGCCACTTGCCAATCTCAAAGAAGCCATGCAAGCGGCTGTCGATGGCGACTATGCCTACCAAGTAGATGACAGAGATCGTCATGATGAAATTGGTCAACTTAGCGCAGCCTTCATCGATATGCGAGCGCATGTTCGCGGCTTACTAGACGATTTGGAAAGCCGCATCGCTTCCCGTACCCGTGACATCAGTGCCACACAAGAAGTCGGTCGTTTCGCGGCTTCACAACGTAATTTGCAAACCCTGATGGAACAAGTAGTCGAGTTAATCGTCGAGAAATTCCCCGATATTTACCACGCCCAAATATTCCTCATTGATGCAGATCGTGAATACGCGCTGCTGCGTGCGAGTACTGGCGAACCGGGCAAAATCATGTTGTCGCGCGGACACCGCTTGGGTGTAGGCAGTGTGAGCGTCATCGGACAGGTGACAGGACAAGGCGAAGTCGTGGTTGCGCGTGATACCGGCACCAGCCAAGTGCATCAGCGTAACGAACTGCTGCCGCTGACACGCGCCGAATTGGCGATCCCCTTAAAAGTCGGTGATGTGACGATTGGCGCACTGGACGTACAAAGCCGCATCCGTGACAGCTTCGGTAAAGATGAAATCGCCATTCTGCAAACGATGGCTGACCAAGTGGCCGTCGCTATTGAAAATGCGCG
>JACDGI010000471.1 GCA_013821665.1 Anaerolineae bacterium | reverse complement strand
CTGGAAAAGCTGCGTAATCATATCGTGCGTGATGCCGCTTCTATCATCGAGAAAAGCACAGGCGAACGCGCACGCGATCATAACCGAGAAAAAGATGTTCAAGTACAATTGAGTGCGTGTGCGCTTAGTATTTCCGAAAGCGATTTAACCAAAATCATATGCGAGTTGGTCGATAACGCCTTCAAGTTCTCATTGCCCGGATCGCCTATCATCGTCGAAAGTACCAAAACGGAAAACATGTATCAAATTAAGATCTGCGATAAGGGGCACGGCATGAGCGAGAGTCAAATCGCGCTGTTGGAGGCCTATATGCAGTTTGATCGTGCTTTTTACGAACAGCAAGGCGTAGGGCTAGGCTTTATCATCGCTAAGCGGTTGATTGAACTGCACAGCGGTAAGATTCGCTTAGAGAGCAAAACGGATGCTGGCACGACTGTCCACATCAGTTTCCCCATCTAAAATCGTTAATTCTCACAAATAAGTTTTTAGATGTCCTAATGTGTGACATTTATTGACACACGTTGCCAATATAACCTCTCAAGTGTTGGCACAAAGTACCTAATTGAGCATTCCTATTGAGCCAAAGTCCTATTATTAGGATTAAAGTCCGGTTGATAATCATCTGCCTCCTCATTCTTTACTTTCTTGACAACCTAAAAATGTAAATGTAGTATCTAACGTAAGACTTTCACAAACCTGTGACAGTTTTGGTCGGTAGTTGGGAGGTGTTGTATGAGCTGGAAACTGAAGACGCAGACACAAGAAATCAGTATGGTTGACCGGCTGGTGCATTATGCCCGTACTCACAATTGCACGGCGACAGATGCAGCTCAGGACATGCGCGATATATTGAAAAAATCGCCCGCGCTTGACGACATAAATGCTGCTCAAGCTATTTTGGATCACGAAAAACAAGAGGTCGAAGAGAAGAAGATTGGGCCTAAAGGTGAGTTTTATCACTGGCAGGATTGATTATCTGTAGGTCTTATACACAATAATAAAGCGCACAATTGTGCGCTTTATTATTTAAGTGCATGGGACGACACACAGGTCGCCCCGTACCAAAGCCAAGCTTATTGCTGGATGGCCTTCACATTGATCTTGCTGGCAACGTCCGTCAATTTCTTGTCGGCTGTGCCTTCTTCATCGAGAGTCGATTGTAGGATCGCTTCGAGGTCGTGATGCCCCAAAAGATGGGCGAAAGTCCGCACTGTACCGTAACCGGCCATCTCATAATGCTCGACACGCTGCGCGGCACCAATCAAAGCAGCATCCTTGACTTCAGGGTCCATTTCTTCTTCGATCACTTCGCTGCCTTCTTTAACCAAACCCTTCATCGCCTGACAAGTTTTGCGGGTAGGTTTCTTACCTAATCCTGCAAAGACGATCTCCAAACGTTTGATATGTTCCTCAGTCTGTTTAAGGTGAGATGTAAAGGCATTCTTCAAATCGGTTGATTTAGCGGCCTTTGCCATTTTAGGCAGTGCTTCAGTTAGTTGATGCTCGGCATCATACAGATCCTTGATTTCGTCAACCAACAAATCCTCAAATGTTCGGATAGCCATTTCGTAAACTCCTCAGTAATCCTGTTTCAGATGCCAATAGACTACTGAAAGCCAAGTCGTTACTAATGACCCGTTTGGTTCATTTGTCGATAGGCCATCTGACCGTCTAAGTGAGCCATATCGCAAAACCCACCACTCAGCCCATTGATTAACCCGCTAGTTGACCAAGAGATTTATGAGCAAAATTTCATAAACTGAGGATCAGAAGGGGGTACCATACATCATGAAATCAAAATCCCTGCTATTTTGCTTATTTCTATACACCCGTTCGGAGGTCTTTGAGACATGAATTCCATATTAAGGCACGTTACGTGGAGAGCGGTGCTCATTTCGGGATTGGTCGCTGGAACGCTTTTTTTGTTAGCTGATTTGGTTTTCGCGCCCATCGTAACCAACGTGAGTGCAGCGCTCACATTACGTTACTTTGCGGCCCTCGTTTTAGGTTCTAAGGTTTTAACCCAGACCGGAACCAGTATCTTAATAACGGGCATTATTGTCCATTATGTGCTGTCGTTGGTGTTCGCGCTGGTGATCGCGCTGGTTGTCCACCGTTGGGGACTGCTTGTGGGCATTATCGGCGGTGCGATTTTAGGCGTGGCTTTCTACGGCATCAATCTCTATACCGTCACCTTACTATTCCCGTGGTTCTTCGCTATTAACAGCACAGTCATTCTCCTATGCCATGCCATTTTTGGCGCGGTAGCCGGTGGCGTGTATGAGATGTTCGACCATTACGATATGCCGATTACTACAACCACAGCAAGGAGTATCTAAATGCGCTTATCAGCTTCACCTTACGGCTATTCGTCTCAACAGGGTGGTGGTAGCAGTATCCGGCTCATTCTGGGTGTGGTAATCGCTATCATCTCGATTATTTCTTATGTGGCATCACGCTCTGTTAATCCTGTAACCGGTGAAAACCAGTACCTGAGCCTCACACCAGATCAGGAAATCGCTCTGGGTCTTCAATCCGCGCCGGAAATGATTCAGGAGTTTGGCGGCCTTAGCACTGACCAAAATGCCCAAAACACGGTCGATAATATTGGTATGAATATCGTCAATAAATCCGTTGCACATACCACGCCGTGGCAATTCAACTATAACGTGCTGGCCGATCAGCAGACGGTCAATGCGTTTGCTTTGCCGGGTGGACAGGTGTTTATTACAGAAGCGTTGCTCTCGCAACTCACCACCCAAGATGAGATTGCGGGTGTGCTGTCACACGAAACCATTCATGTGCTCGCTCGACACAGCGCCCAACAAATTGCATCCAGTGACCTGACCAATGGTCTGATTGGGGCAGTCGGGGTGGCTTCAGGCGATGCCAACACGGCCCAGACTGCGGCTGTTATCGGACAGCTTATCGGCCTGAAGTACAGTCGTGATGACGAAACGCAGGCTGATACTTTGGGCGTGTGTTTGATGATCGCTTCAGGCTATAACCCTCAAGGCATGGTGGAAGTAATGCAGGTTCTGCAAACAGCGAGCGGCGGGTCTTCTCAACCCGAATTTCTCGAAACCCATCCGAATCCTGCCAACCGTATTACGCAAATTCAGAACGCCATCCAGAACGCGCCTTCAAACTGCGGTTCTTATAGAGGTTAATCTTCGCTAGAATTTTGATCCGAGCGGATGTGCAGCAAAAAATTTAGCCCAGTGGGGCTGGCTGCCATCCGCATCTCGAAAGCCATACTCTTCTGCTAGATACCAAGTCGCCAATGGTTTACCTGATTTTTCAATAACATTAGAATCGGTCGCCAAGGCCACCACTGCTTGACCGATAAAGTAGGGTGTTTCTGAACTTTCGAAATAGGGATCTTGGGCTATGGCATCACGCCAATTGGCTTCCGTTACACCAAAATGGTCCAGCATTTGCTCCGAGCGGAGGAAGCCGGGGGTGAGTGCGACTGCTGTTATGCCCTTCGGCTTGAGCTCGGTTGCCATGCCTTTTGCCAGCCGAATGACCGAGGCTTTGGCTAGATCGTAGACCAGATTGCCACGATAATTATCACTGTCACCGTCTGTAACTTCGATGACCAAACCTTGACCGCGTGCGACCATCAAAGGGACTGCATAGCGGCTGGTAATGATGTGTGTGAAGATCGCCCGTTCCAGCATGAGTAGCCCTTTTTCCAGCGACAATTCCCAAAACGGTTTGCCCCATTCAGACAGTGTTTCGCCGCCCCAAATGTCATTCACCAATATGTCTAACTGACCATTTTGCTCTTTAACGATGCGTTCGATCAGTGCTTTGACTTCGGATTCTTGGCTGTGATCCACTTGTACTGCGATGCCCACGCCGCCTTTGGCTGATACCATCTCGGCAGTTTCCTCAATATTTTCGGTGCGTCCGATGTCCGAAATGTGGCTGCGTGTGGTGCGTCCGGTGCAATAGACAGTTGCTCCCGCAGCGCCTAATGAGACGGCGCTGGCTCGTCCCGCGCCACGAGTCGCACCCGCCACCAAAGCGACTTTACCTTTGAGTTGTTTCTGCTGTTCGTCCATGTTGTATACTCCTTAATTACGCATATCAGACACAGTATAAAAGGCTCTTTATGACATGTATTGTCATATTTGTGGGTTATAGTTGAAGCATCTTGGCAGATATGACGAGGTTATGATGCGCGCGGATCGACTGCTCTCTATTTTATTATTGCTGCAAACACATACCCGTTTAACTGGACGTGAATTGGCTGAACGTTTGGAAGTATCCGAGCGAACTATACACCGTGATATGGAATCGTTAAGTTCAGCAGGTGTACCGGTTATGGCTGAGCGTGGGGCAGGGGGCGGTTGGTCACTGTCGGAGTCGTATAGCACCAATCTCACAGGGTTGAATTTCACAGAAATTCAAAGTCTGTTTATCGCTGCTCCCATACATTTGATGGCTGATTTAGGATTGCGGCAAGCATCAGAAGCGGCACTCATTAAATTGTTGGCGGCTTTACCCGGAGAACGTTCGCGCCATGATGCGGCGTTTATGCGCCAGCGAATTCATATTGACGGTGCAGGTTGGCAGCAAGAACCGGAGTTGCTTGAATGGCTGCCGGTTGTGCAAGAAGCACTGTGGCAAGAAGGCAAACTGCATATGACTTATCAACGAAATGATGGAACAAGTGCCGAACGTGAGGTGGATCCGCTGGGTTTGGTCGCTAAAGGACGTATCTGGTATTTGGTTGCTAACGTGGATAATCAAACCCGTACTTACCGCATCAGTCGTATTCAGAAAGCGCAAATATCTGATCAGTCTGTTCAACGTCCGCCCGATTTCGATCTGGCCGCATTCTGGCGCGAGTCGTCAGCACAATTCAAAGCCAATCTGCCACGCTATTGCGCGACTTTTCGGGTTGATCCGGCGATTGTTTCCGACATGCGCTATGCCGGTCATATCGAACACGTATCCTCAGCGGATGCCGATGGTTGGCTGACTGTGGAAGTGCGTTTTGATGTTGAACTTGAAGCCCGCGCCTATGCATTGGGATTTGGTGGGCAGCTTGAGGTATTATCTCCAGTTGAATTACGCGATACGGTGTTGCGGTTGGCACAGGATGTTATTAAGCGTCACACCTAACTCAAATATCCGCGACTTTTTGAATGAGCATGACTTAAGTCATCGTTACTCGACTGCTCGTAGTGGATAAATTGGAGATCGTATTAAGGCACAATAGTCTTTATTACGTCTTATAATAATCATATTAATGTGTTTGCGGCAGTTCGTGACAGCATCTCCATTCGACAAATTTTAAGGAATCTCGTACATGGCAGTTAGAACAGTATTCATGCGATTCCGCCATCTCTGGGAGGATTTAATCCGTCCATCAGCGCATGTAAAAGCGGCAGTTCAAAGTTCTTTTCCGCAGCAGATGAATGAAGACATAGCCATTTATCGCGGTTTGTTTGAACAAATGCATGATGCTGTTCTTATCATCGACCTTCAAGGCAACTATACACATGCCAATCAGAGAGCCATTGATTTACTCGGTTATTCTTCCATTGAGGAAATACGGCAGCTTAGCTTAAAAAACGTGTCAGCGGAAATCTCCGAAACACAAAACATGCTGAAGCGCCTTCTGGCGGGGGAATACATTCCGCCCTACGAACGAAGTTTCATTAAAAAAGATGGTAGTCATTTGTTTGGGGAAATTAATGCCGAGTTGGTGCGTGATGTACAAGGTAATCCCAGCCATATTCAGAGTGTTGTCCATGATATTGGGCAACGTAAACTGGATCAAGAACAGTTGCATCGTCAGAACGAATATCTGACCGTACTGCATCGAATCACGTTGGATTTGCTCAACCGTCGAGAACGGAATGACCTATTACAATCCATTATCAATTACGCCTCCGAGATTATTGATGCGCCTTACGTCGAAATCCGGCTCAGAGAAGGCGATGAATTAGTGACGTATGCCTGTACCGATAACCAATCCTTTGCAAAAGGGGACAGGGGCAAACGCGATCAAGTTGTTTACACTTGGCAAGCCTATGATACGCAGAAAGTGGTTATTGTT
The DNA here is from genome assembly GCA_013821665.1 of Anaerolineae bacterium. Lineage (GTDB taxonomy): Bacteria > Chloroflexota > Anaerolineae > Aggregatilineales > Phototrophicaceae > CFX2. The sequence continues at coordinate 463 of JACDGI010000471.1, read as the reverse complement.
GAGGATTATTCATCTTCGCCATTACGTCGCGACCTATACAAGAGCATCTCATTCCGTGCGGTGGCCTACTTTCCTATAATCGCCCGCCAAGTCTGTTTAGGCGTACTGGATTTAAGCCGTGTTGAACCTAATAAGCCATTTACAACCGAAGAAATACAACAAGGAACGCTCTTTGCGCAATTGGTGGCGCTCTTGCTGGATAATGTCAATCTGCATGAAGCTGCTGCCCGCGAAATCGAGCAGCGCAAGCAGGCTGAAACGCAGGTGCAGCGCCAGAATGAATATCTGACTGCGATGTATCGGATTACCTTAGATTTGCTTAACCGCCGTAACCGAGATGATTTGTTGCAGTCTATCATCAACCATGTGTCCGAAATTATCAACGCGCCTTATGTGGAGATCTTGTTCAAAGAAGGCGACGAGATGGTCACCCATGCTTGTACAGCCAATATCAATTATATGC
>JACDGI010000470.1 GCA_013821665.1 Anaerolineae bacterium | reverse complement strand
TCTGGGTGCTGGGCGAAACGGGATTGGTGGGGGGTGCAAGCGGACGTAATTTCGCGCTGCCGACCAGCTTGCCAATCCAGTCGGTAGCGGTCAATCCGACGGCTTTGCCCGTGCCGACACAAGCAGCACAAACCGTACCACCAACCGATGCGCCTACGGCTGCGGCTCAAGCCATAGCAGCAGCGGCAAGCGCGACTGATGCGCCAACACAGGGGCCGACCAATACACCGCTGCCTGTAAGCAACAAGAGCTTCCAAGCGGGTATTCAGGTTCAATACAGCCCTGATATGAATCCTAAAAATCAAGACAACTGGATGCGCGAAGTCTCGCAAAAGTTGAAATTGGGATGGTTCAAGCATCAGGTACGGTGGGAAGATACCGAAACCGAAAAAGGCAAGTTCGACTGGTCGATCCTCGATATGGTGATGACTTCGAAGAATCAGTTTGGCCTGAACATCATGATGTCGATTGTGGCGGCACCGAAATGGGCGCGTGAACAGGGTGCGGATCTGGATAAGCAGGGGCCACCCGCCAATAACGCGGATTACGTCAATTTTGTGAGCGAGATTCTCAAACGTTATCCGCAACAAGTGCAGGCGATTGAAGTGTGGAACGAAGAGAATATTGACCGTGAATGGTCGTCCACAAAGGGCTTGAAGGCCGAAAATTATGTGTCGCTACTCAAGGATACGTATACGGCTGTCAAGGCAATTGACCCCGGTATCGTGGTCATCAGCGGCGCGTTGTCACCCACTGGCTTTAACGATGGCGTGGGCGCATGGGATGACTATGTTTACCTCGACCAGCTTATTAAGGCTGGAATGCTGAATTACGTTGACTGCGTGGGTGTTCATCACAACGGATATAACATCGGGCCGGACGTTCCGTGGGATAATGTGCCACCTAATCCGAAGGCTACTTTCCGCGGCCCGTTTGATAACCCGCATCATAGCTGGAGCTTCTACAGCACCCTGCAAAGTTATGCTAAAACCGTGGCGTTGGCTGGCGGTCAGCAAAAGTTATGTATCACGGAATTTGGTTGGGCATCGACTGAAGATTTAGGTGGTTATCCAAAGGGCTTTGAGTTCGCCAATGATAACACCCTGCAAAATCAAGCGGACTATATCGTGCAAGCGCTTGACCTGATGAAGAAGTGGGGCTTTGTGCAGTTGGCGTTCATCTGGAACTTCAACTATGGCCCACAGGCCGGTTGGGCGACGGATAACGACAACGTGCCGTACTCGATCATCGGTAAGGATTGGAAGTTCCGCCCTGCTTATGACGCGATCATCAAGTGGAGCGCGGATCAGGCCAAAGCGCCGTAGTGGCGGAGGGCAGACGAACAGCGAGTCCCTGTGATTGGCTGGTAGGATAAGATTTACTTTCATGTGGGGCGCACGAATAGGTGCGCCCCTCTAGTTCAGGCGAATTCATGACTTCAACCTCTAAAGGACGCGGCTTATTTCTAAGCGCGTTCATTATCATCGTCGCTAGTGTTTTGTTGATCGTGCTGGGAATTGTTTATGACCGCAGTGTCGTCCGTGATCCCTTTCGCGCGGGTGCGATCCGCAACCCCCGATTTACCTCGCTAACATACGGTATCCAAACCTTTTTGTGGTGGGATAAAAGTAAAGCCAGTTTGTATATGGATTGGACACGCTTGATGGTGTTTAGCCATGTCAAGCAGATATTCGCGTGGAAAGACATCGAACCGTCGCGCGGGGATTTTCATTTTGACCGGGCTGATGGGCTGCTGACCGAGCTTGAAGGCAAAGGACTCAAAGTGGTGGCGCGGCTGGGTGATAGTCCAGACTGGGCCATTACGCATGTCAGCGGTAAGAAAGGTGTCGATTTTCTGGATGCTCCGCCTGATGATTTGAACGATTGGGGTAATTTTTGCGGTGCGTTGGCAGGTCGTTATAAAGGCCGAATCGCGGCGTATCAGGTGTGGAATGAGCCGAACCTGAACCGCGAATGGGGCAAGCAGCCACCGAACGCAGCCGGTTATGTAGGTCTGTTAAAGGTGTGCAGCCAAGCGATCCGTGCCGCTGATCCGCAGGCGATTATTATCTCGGCAGGGTTGTCGCCCACAGGCACATGGACGGAGGCTGTAACCCCCGACGATACATTTTTCCAACAAATGTATGATGCGGGCTTTCAGCAGTATGCAGATGTGGCAGGTGTGAACGCGCCGGGGTATAACTTCCCACCAGAAACCAGCCCCGATGAAGCCGAAGCACAGGGGGGACATCGCTTCGGCACATTCCGGCGGGTGGAAGATATGCGGAAGATCATGGTCAAGAACGGCGATGAAGCGCGGCAGATGGCAATCCTCGAAATGGGATGGACACAAGACCATATCCACCCCGATTATGCGTGGTTCGCTGTGACTGAGGATCAACAGGCCGATTATTTTGCACGCGCGTATCAATATGCGGCTGACCACTGGCGGCCTTGGATGGGTTTGATGTCCGCCATTTATCTGCCTGATCCCGCGTGGACACCGGATCGAGAGGAATATTGGTGGAGTATCACGCTGGGCAGTGGGCAGATCGGAAAGGCTTTCATGGCGCTGGCAAACATGGCAAAATATTGCGGGACTCGTACCATTCCGGCGCGTGATCCCGGCAGCCCGGAGGCGATGGGTCTTGCAACCGTTGTTCCTTGCTCTTAGCTATTTCGCTCACCTTGTCGCGACAGTGGTTTGGATTGGTGGGTTGGTTACATTGACGGTATTTGTGTGGCCTGAAACCAAGCGTGTGCTGGCCGATAATCCAGCGCTTTACGATTTTCTGACGCGACTGCGAAAACGTTTTGTGCCGCTGACGAATTTTAGCTTGGTGGTACTGGTCTTCACCGGTTTTGTGCAGATGTCCGCCAATAAATATTACGATGGCGTGTTGAAGTTGGACAATGATTGGAGCCGCTTGCTGCTCTTGAAACACATCGCCATTTTAGGGATGGTGATGTGCGGGCTGGTGCTACAATACAATGTTACACCTGCTTTGGAGCGTGCCAGTATGCTGCGTGAACGGGGCAAGGGGGATGCAGCCGAATGGGAAAAGCTGCGGCGGCGTGAAGTCCGTCTGACGTGGGTGAATATGGCCTTGGGGTTGGCTGTATTAGGCTTCACTGCGTGGATGACCGCGCTATAATCAATCTAGCGACAGGTTGAACTTATTCAGATTGTCCTGAAGACAATGTGTCATGATTATGCCTTGATGCTAAAGATTGTTAGGAGATTTTTTTGTCCAGTCGAGTAGGCTATTTGCTGGCAGTTATGCTGCTTTTGCTGGGTGCGGCGCTACGGATGCATATGTTGAACGCAGCACCGGTGGGTTTCGGTAATGCTGAAATCACCGATGTTCAGGTGACTGAACGGGTGCGGCAAGGTGGCATCGAAGTGTTTTACGACATCGGCAATGGCGAAGGGCGTGAAGGCTTGTACAACATGGTACAGGCGGTTTTCACATCAGTGTTCGGCAATGGTCTTTTCGGCTATAAGCTGCTCTCGTTATGGATTGGTATGCTGGTGCTGGCGGTGGTTTATGCACTGGCGCAGCGCCTATTCGGCCCCGTGGTAGGCGTGGCGGCACTCGCTTTATTAACGACCAATATGTGGATGGTGGTGCTGAGCCATCTGACGCTGCGCGAAACGGTATTACCGCTGCTGGTGGCGCTGATGCTGCTGATATTGGCGCGTACATTAGCCGTATATCGTGGCATTCACGCCAGTGTTCCCGATACGACGGTATTTGTATTGTTGGGCGTTCTGTTGGGGTTGGGTTTTTACATCCATCCTGTGCATTTGTTGATTGTCTTGTTCAGCATGATTGCCATCGCCTTCCGTTTGTTTTCCAAGCAGCGGCTTTCCAGCCAGAACATCGGTTATCTGCTGTTTAGTTTGTTGGTAATGATTATCATTGCCATGCCGTATTTGATTTCGACCGTGCGCTTGCCGAATTTGAGCGGCGCGGTGCGGATTTTCGATCATTACACCATCGCAGAAAATCCACCCTTAAAGGCTGTGGCTGACACGATAGGCGCTATGTTATTCGTGGGTGATGCTAACCCCGCCCACAATTTGCCCGGTCGCCCGTTGATTGATCTTGTGAGCGGGCTGCTGGTATTGGTTGGTGTTTTGACGGCAGCAAGGCAGTGGCGAAATGCCCGCTATGCCTTGCTGCTGATCGCTAGTGTTGTCCTCCTGCCAGCCGCGATCTTTAGCCGTACAACCCCCGATTTTCTGGCGTTTACACCGCTGCTGCCACTGGTGGCTATTTATTTTGGCTTAGGGATCAGCATTGTCTATCGAAGTGTGGTCCCTTCTGTACGGTTGGCTGTTGTGCTGGGTGCTGTCGTGTTGTTTGCTTTTAATCTGGGTTGGTCAGTGGGCGATTTGTTTACGGTTTGGCCCGCCGCGCCGGGGGTAAGCCGCGCTTATCATGTACGGGCAGGACGTTTGGCGCAATATGTTGACCAAACGGCTGCCCAAACACCGACTGTCGTTTGCGACTCGCAGGGAGTCATCGAGAATTTAGATGCTTTCAGCGCGACCGATTTGATGTTGTTGATGATGAACCGCAAGAATATTCCCCTGCGTTATGCGGACTGCGGCAGTGGCATGATCTTCGTCAACGGTGGCGATAAACAGCAGGTGATTATGCCTGATCCGCAAACACTCGACCTGATGCAGCCCTATTTACGGCAGTGGCTGGATCAAGGAACTCAAATCGCAACCATGCCCAGTAACTCGGTTGTACTGCTGGATGTGTCTAAAACACTGGCGGATGAAGTCGGGCGCTTTACGACGACTGCGCCAGCAGGTTATGCGCCAGATGCAGCGGGCGGTTCTGGATTGGCTGTGCCTCCGGTGCGCTTTGGTGGTAATCTGTCGTTTTTGGGTTATGAAAAAGACGGCGATCAAACTTACTCGCCGGGTGGCATTTATACTTCGATCACTTACTGGCGGGTGGATGGTGTCGTGCCGCCTGATTTACGGTTCTTCACCCATATTCTGGCTGATCCGGCTAGCCAACCCGCGTCACAGAATGACACGATCAGTGTCGATGTTAAGCAACTTCATGATCGAGATGTGTTCATTCAGGTTATTTTTGTGCCGCTGCCACTTAATATACCGCAGGGGATGTATGGTATTTCGGTAGGCGCGTATACATCCAGCGATGATGTGCGAATGCCCGTGCTTTTTAATGATATACCACGCGGAAATCGCCTTTTCATCGGGCAAATTACGGTGCAATAGTATCCTGTTACTTTAATCCCATTTGTAAATACCTTTGAGCACTACCCTATTTTCGCTGATGCGCATCAGCTATAATCGTTTGTTACCCTTTAGTTTAATTTGAGAAATGCCAATGTCCCTGCGCAAGAATAACTACTACCTCCTCAGTCTCGGCTGCTCCAAAAACACGGTCGATAGCGAAAGCATCGGGCAAGTGCTGGCACAAAACGGTATGCGAGGGGTCGAAAATCCCAACCGCGCCGAAGTGCTGATCGTCAACACCTGCGGCTTTATTGATGCTGCCAAGCAAGAAAGCATCAATGCGTTGCGCGAGTTGGTGGAGGGTAAGCGCGACGGACAAATAGTGATCGCTGCCGGATGCCTGTCACAGCGTTATGGTAGTAATCTGGTGCAGGAAGTGCCGGGGCTGGATGGTGTCATCGGCACACGACGCTGGATGGATATTTTTGATCTGGTAGGACGGCTGCGTGATCGTAAGCATCCTGAACCGCTGTATCATCTGCCGACGGATGCCAAAGTCGTCGGCCTTGATGAGCGCGGTGTGCTGCGGACGAGTGTGCAGGGCGCAAGCGCCTACATCAAAATTGCTGATGGCTGCCGCCGACCATGTGCGTTTTGTGCGATCCCCAAGATTAAGGGAACCGCTGTTAGCCGCCCGATGGAATCGATTGTGCGCGAAGCAGTCCATTTGCAGGGGCAGGGCATCAAAGAAATATTGTTGATCGCCCAAGACTCAACCGATTATGGTTATGACCTTGGCCTCAAGGATGGTTTGGCGCATTTGTTGGATGCGATTGTAGAGGCTGCGCCGGGAATTCCTTGGATACGGGTGATGTATGCTTACCCCGGTTATGTGACTCCCGGCTTGATGGAAACGATGGCAAAGCATAAGCAGGTGCTGCCTTATCTCGATATTCCGCTGCAACATGGTCATCGTGATACGCTGCTGCGGATGAAGCGTCCGGCCAAGATTGAATGGGTGTATGACACGATTGGCAAGCTGCGTAGCACAATGCCTGATCTGTGCGTGCGTACAACTTTCATTGTCGGCTATCCGGGTGAAACAGACGCAGAATTCGACGGGTTGATGAAATTCGTGAGCGATTTGCAATTTGATCGCGTAGGCGCATTCAAATACTCTTATGAAATTGTTACACCGAGCGCCAAACTCCCCAACCAAGTGCCCGATGAAGTGAAGCAAGAACGGTATGAGCAACTGATGGAACTGCAACAGGGAATCAGTCTCGCTAAAAATCAGGCGATTGTGGGTAAGACAAT
>JACDGI010000469.1 GCA_013821665.1 Anaerolineae bacterium | reverse complement strand
GGGGCACTCATCGAGGCTGGACGCGAGAATTTGCCTGAGGTTGCGGGTCTGAAAGGTGTGCTGGCAGTTGGAATAGCTGGTGTTGTGGTGCTATTTTTTGCCGGATCGCTCTTAATCGCCTCTGTTCCATCTACAGTCGCTAGTATTCAAGATGGTTATACCACCGACATTGATTCGTTTCTGATTAATCCGACTGATGCCAAACAGGTCGCTGCCTTTATCAACAGTCAAGTGAAGTCAACTGATGTGATTGTGGCCTCGCCTGTAGTCGGTTGGCAGTTTGGAGGGCATCCTGAAGATTTCCAGATGGCTGTAGCCGCTACTGACCACGTTGCCACACCCCATCTACCGGGAAATATTCCGCCCGAACGCTTGGCCTTTAATCCGGATTATCGTCAGGCGCGTTTCGTGGTCATTGATAACCTGTGGCGCAACTGGGGTGTGATTTTTATCCCCGGTTTAAGCAATGTAGTAGCCGATGTCCAGACCAACTGGCGCAAAGTTTATGAATTAGGACAATTCGCGGTGTATGAGCATGTTTAATTTATCCCGATGCTACCCAGATCATCGGTGTCCATAAAAGGGTGATGATCTCCCAATCGGCTGCTTCGTTTGGTAGTAGTGGCACCATTTCTTGTCCACCTTTCCACACAAACGCTTTTCGTTCTCGCAAATGAACTACCACTTTTCCATTAGGGGAGATGGCCGTTAATCCCTCATATGGGATAGATATAATTTCGCCATCTTCAGTTAGGATTTGCCATGCGGTCGAGTCAGGTTTTAGCTTGGCACCCTGACCGTCGTGTAGTTGTAAGATGGGTGGGGAAGCCAGATCAAATTGCTGGTGGGTTTTGGGCTGAGTAATCTGCCAGTCATCGTCCATTGTTTGGGTCGCCACCCACCATTCATCATGGTACTTTATCCACATAATTCGAGGCAGGTAATCGACCCGGCCAATGGTTTGTCGTTGTACGCTTCCTTTAGAATCAATCGTTTCGAGTAAGAGACCTTCGTCATCGCTGATTACTTGGAAAAATGTGTGAGCGATTCGTTCACCCCAACCGACCAAATTCGTAACTACTCAGGTGGTATTTGAGGGAGAATTGTGTAATCAAGACTAATTCATCTCAAGCATCTGAGGGAGACTTCATCGCTCTTCGTTCCAAATTCGATACTCATATTTTGGAAAATGAGGGAGAAAAGGGTACCTGAGTAGTTACCCAAATTCGGCAAATTGAAATTGCCTCCGTCATTCATGGTCATCAGGAGTCCGTTAGCAAGCAGGGTGCTTTTCTGGGTGACACGATCATAAACCACGACGCTTCCACCCTGTGCAGACCCGTCAAAGGTGAACCATGCTAACTGCTGGCTGTCCGGTGACCATATGGGGCTGCTCCTATAGACCGGTGCCTTTTTATCGGGCTGGTCTGCAATGTGAGTGAAGTGGTGGGTATCTCTATCCATGAGCCAGATGTCTAGCGGATCTTCAGCGTCAGGGGAAAATGTATGTTGACCGCTGGCTGCGTCGACCAGAACTGATTCGGCAATGGCTGCATACGCTATAGTGGTTCCATCCGGTGATAGGGCAGGGGCAGTAATATTGCCTGAAGTGGTTAATTGTTTAGGCACCTTGTCACCGGGAGTGTAGGTATAGAGGTTGCCGTAGCGCGACGACCAAACCGCTGGATTTTCTCGCCGGAGCAGAATCATTGCTTGCGAGGGTTCTGCTGCCCGAACTTGTGCGCCACCCAGTATTATCAGCCACGCGATGATGAATAGCTGTTGCATATCGATCCCCTTTCATCCTGCTTATCTATAACTAAGCATATCGATAATAAGGGGATATGTTCGCACCGTAGATTGAACGGTGGTTAAGCGCCTAACCCCTCGATAAAGCGCTTTAATGTCGCGATGGCTGTGTCGTACTCATCGAGTGGTAAATGTTCGTTAGGCGTGTGGTCGAGGTTACTATCACCCGGCCCATAAGCCACCATCGGGCATGTCCAACGCGCCGCGACCGTATTCATGTCACTGGTGCCGGATTTGAGTACGAAGCCCGGTGTTCCACCCTGTGCGCGAATGGCTCCCATCAAACCACGTACCAGCGCGTTACCCCGGTCGGATTGATAGGCGATTTCCTGCCCATAGATCCGCAGTTGGCCGTCGGGCTGGGCGATGGCCTTGAGCGCCTGTTCAATATCCGCTGGTGCGATACGGGGTGGTAGACGGAACGAAACATGCATGGTGAGTGTTTCATTGAAGTAATCGGAACTGGTGTTTATCGAGCGTAAACCGGGGAGCAACTGATCGAATGCCCGCTCGACACCCGCATTTTCACGCTCTGCCCAATCCAATACCCGCTGCCAGAATTCTGATCCTAATGCGCCAACGGTCGGTTCAGGTCGAGCCGTATGCGCCACTTCGCGCCGCAGCGTGTATTCGACCAGAACACGCCCTTTATAACCGAGCGTAATCCGGTTGCTACTACTGGGTTCACCAATGATGCAGTAGTCCGGTGTAAAGTGTTCGCTAACGTAGTTTGAACCCTTACCACTGGCAATTTCTTCCTCGACGCAGCCCGCCACAATCACACGCCAACCTTCGGGGATTGTGGATTGTGCAGTGGCCTCTGCAAAGGTGCAGAGCGACCCTTTAGCGTCCACGCTACCTCGCCCGTACAAGTCATAGCCAGCACTCAACTCAGAGAAGGCTTCCGTAGTGGTTGCGCCCTGTTGCTCTGCTTTTTCGACTCGCACGGGAATATCGCCGGGGAAGGTGTCGATGTGCCCTAAAAGAATCAAGGTGTGTGGCGCATTGGTCGCGCCACGTATACCGAAGGCGTTACCAGCTTCGTCAGCATAAGCTTCGAAACCCCGTTCGCTCATCCAGCGCACCAAATATTGGACGGCAGGGGCTTCAAGAGTCGAGGGGCTATATCGTTTGACGAGTTCGAGCAGTAAATCAGAGTGGGGCATGTTTATTTTTCATATCAAGATGGATTTAGATAATGGTGTGTAGTTTATAAAAAGGCGACTGATTATGCCACCGTGTATTGTAAAGAAAAGGAATTCGAGCGCTTACTTTCCTGAATTGGTTTATAGGATTATTCTTAGTTTGTTCGGGCTTTAGGGGAGCAAATATCCAAATTTTGCACGATTAAAGTGCTAGTAATTATCAATATTCAACAAATATGAACGAATGTTGGATACTTCGTGTAAGTACTGCAACAAGTTGTAACCATCCATTGTGTTCGCCAGTTAGACATCAGTGCTAGAGTTCGATACACTCCTTTATATTAATCGCATGACATCCACGATACGACAAAATCAATGTTCACTAACCGTAATGATTTACTTCATCGCAATTTAGCACAATTTAACTATGGAGTTGCTGTCACCGATGTTGATGGTGATGGAGACTTTGAATGGTTAATTGCAGGCTACGGTTTTCCTAATACCGTGTTGAAATGGACAGGTACCGCTTTTGAAAACATCACACCTTCGGCTCTGGCCGATGCGGGCAGACAGGCTATTGGTGTGGCTGCTGCGGATTTAGATGGTGATGGTGATGAGGAAATTTATATCCTCAACACCGATAGTTTTCAGGGAAAGAAATTATTTGCAGATCGTCTTTTTGACCGTAGTGAAGGCGAATGGACGGATTTGTTTGGTCTACCGGCTCATCGTGCCGTCATGAATTTGACAGCAGGTCGTTCGGTGATTGCTGTTGACCGTGATGGGGATGGTATTTACGGCTTTTTTGTTTCCAATTATGGTGGGCCAATGCGTCTGTACGAGTTGGATGAAGATGGGCGCTTGCAAGATGTTGCGCCGCGTGTGGGCTTGGCCTTAACTACAGGTGGACGGAGTGCGGTATCCCTGCCTTTGTTGACGACCCGTATGGATATTTTTGCGGGTAACGAAGATGGGCCGAACTTTCTTTTTTTGAATACTGGGGAAGGTACTTTTGAAGAAGTCGCCGAGATAGCTAACATCACGGATGCCAACCAACATGCGCGTGGTTTGGCAGTTTTGGATGCTAACGACGATGGGTTATTTGATATTGTATGCGGTAATTGGGAAGGGCATCACCGGCTTTTCCTTCAGAACTTCGGTGGTAAATTTGAGGATGCAACGCCGCCTGAAATGGCCGTGCCGAGCCGGGTTCGAACGGTGATCGCAGCCGATTTCGATAATGACGGTTACGAAGAGATATTTTTCAACAATATTGGACAGCCTAATCGGCTGTTTGCCCGACGAAACAACGTGTGGGTTTCTATCAATATCGGCGAGGCGCTCGAACCGAATGGACTGGGTACCGGGGCAGCCATCGCGGATATGGATGGCGACGGTCGCCTTGAACTGCTCATCGCACATGGCGAGAGTGCTATGCAAGCACTTTCGCTATATCACTCACCACAGAATGACAATCACTGGCTGCGTATCCTTCCTTATACGCTGTATGGAGCGCCAGCGCGCGGTGCTTTAGTCACGCTTATTGCAGACGGGAGAGTACAACGCCGTGCGATTGATAGTGGCAGCGGTTATCTGTGCCAGATGGAACCGATAGCCCATTTTGGACTGGGTGGTGTTACCGAGATTGAGCGTGTCGAAGTTCGTTGGTCGGATGGTGTCGTTTTCATATTAGATCATCCCGGCGCAGACCAACTTATTAAGGTGCGTCATCCATATGGGGTGTGAGTAAAGTGCTTTATGGATCTTACGTGATAGTGAAATCAGATGTTCAAAATGATATAGATGTTGCAGTTGTTACTGCATTTGTTGCATAAATTGCAATACTTCCGCCGAAATGGCAGGCGGGAAGCAGGGGAGAAACCGCCGAATTGACATTTTTGCATGGCGGGAGGTTTGGCTGTTGCCGCCAGTGCAGCGGTTGGCTCGGCTAAATCCGCCGCTGCATTTTTGGGGTGCCATCGCAGCGGATGTGAGGGAGCAATCCGCTGCCTAAGAATTAAACGCAAAGACGCAATGGAGATGTTCTTTAACACAAGGTATGGGTGAATTTGCAGGACGGATGAGGCACGCCTCATCCCTACAATTAATCATTATGTTATAAGTGAATAATTGCATCATGTACCCTATGATCGGGTAGGACTACATTAAATGGTGGAGGGTGAAGTTGAGCGTATCCACCCCACCCCCAACCCCTCCCCGAAGCGTCAGGGAGGGGAGAAAATACAAAATACGTGTTCCCGAAAGCGCGTGTTTTTAGCCAGAAAATACTTCCACCGTTTAGTGTGGTGCTACCTATGACCACTATTGATCTTATTTTAGAACAAAAGTTCAATTATGTCAACACGAATTGGTTCGAGTTTTCAAACCTAAGCACGATGTAATAATGATCAATTTGACTGCACCGTAGACCTCCGCAGCAATATACCCATTCGCATCTGCGCTCGATAGCAACCATCTGTTTTTATGCACCTTATTTACCTAGAGACAATAAGGTGTATAACGTCATGTGTTATTGGTTATATACTTGGTATTGAATAATCAGTAACATCGGTTAAAATAAAACTATCGAATTTGGTGAACACTTTGTAACAGGCGTTGTATATGGCTTGTCAATTGTTACCAACTCTAAAGTCATGAGGTTCTATAATGACGATGCAGAAACGCATCCTCCAATTTATCCGCGAAAATCCTATTCCGTTTGTTGCCCTGATTGGACTCATTTCGGGTGCGATTGCCCGTTTTGGGGCAGGGCGTACTGATGTCTCAGACATTATCTGGTTGGTCACACTGGTCATTGGTGGCGCACCCGTCGTCTATGAAACCATCAAAGGAATGTTACACGGCAATTTTGCGTCCGATGTGGTGGCGATGCTGGCGATTATCACGGCTATTCTGACCCAAGAATACTTTGCGGGGGTCATTATCGTCTTGATGCAATCGGGCGGCGAGGCACTGGAAAATTACAGCTTGCGCCGCGCGTCCTCATCACTGGAAAAACTCTTAGCCCGTGCGCCACGTATTGCACACCGACTTAGCGGTTCGCAGATTGAAGATATTCAAGTCGAGCAAGTCCAAATTGGCAACACTTTGGTGGTACGCCCCGGTGATCTGATTCCTGTGGATGGCAAACTGCTTTCGGAACGGGGTGAAATTGACGAGGCGGCGTTGACCGGCGAACCCTTGTCTGCACCTAAAAAGATGGGCGAGGCACTGCTCAGTGGAAGTGTAAACGCGGGCGATGCCTTTGAGATGGAAGCAACGCATCTGAGCGTCGATAGTAAGTATGCCAAAATCGTGGAACTGGTGCGAAAGGCTCAAGAAGAAAAGCCGCCTTTGCAACGGTTGGCAGATCGCTACGCGGTATGGTTCACACCGGTAACATTGGTGATGTGCGCGTTGGGCTGGTTGATTACCGGCAATCCGCATACCATTCTTTCGGTGCTGGTGGTGGCAACCCCATGCCCGTTGATTTTGGCGGTTCCTGTAGCCATTATCAGCGGCATCAATCGGGCGGCGAGCTTCGGTATCATCGTGAAAGGTGGCACAGCCATCGAGCAGATTGGTCGCGCACAGG
>JACDGI010000013.1 GCA_013821665.1 Anaerolineae bacterium | reverse complement strand
GTTCCATAGAGAGATATTAGTTTCACAGTTGCACAACTGGAAGAGGGCACAGCATGTCGAACCCAATCAAAATGCCCACTTATGATGAGTTGGTTGGCTTGTCCAACGGCGAATTGAGCAAGCATATTCAGTTGGCATTAAAACAGCTCATTAAATATGAAGAGTTATGCGACAGCCTAACCCAAACGCGAAGGGTCTACGAAGCTTATAATCGCGAACGGCAAAAACGGCTGCTGGTGGGCAAAAGAGGCATCAATCCGTATTATTAGTGGTGCTGGCTGGACTCAAAGCGCCGGTGGAATATAACATCCACCTCAATCTGGTGCAGGATCGTTTCCTGAAGGCAAAATTCAATAATATACTTTGCCGTCAATTTGGCTTAGAGCGATGTCTGAATATTCAGGCATGAGTTTAAAAATGGCGGACAACATGTATGCTGCCCCTACAAAATAATCATATTTGTAGGGACGCGATATATCGCGTCCGGCATTCCGGTTTTAGACCGATGTTGAGGTCTGCTCACGAAAGATGTAGGCCGCACGCATCTGTTTGGCCTCGTTGAGTCCCACATTCACTTGAATGCCAAAGGCGCTGGCTTTAATCAGCGCATTCGGGACGGTTGGAATTTGGTCAATGATGACCACCCTGCCCCGCGCGTTGTTGAGACCCTTATAGGCTTTGACAATATCATCGGTAATCAGAAGTTCGTTGCCAATTTCCAGAGACACACCGTTAGCGGCTGCCGCATCCATCGCGCTCGCAGCGTTCGTTGTGGCTGGCTTGCCGGACAGCGATACATTGAAGACTTGCAGAACCGATTCAAGCCCCTGTTTGAGCTTCTCGGTCAACATTCGAAATCCCGGTTCATTCGTCATGATTCACCCACTTTGCTTGAATAATTGTGGTCGATTGATGACGGGTTATCAGTCAACTTTTTCCACGAGATGGACGAATTTGTGACTGATGACATCTGGATACAGCTTGTGCCATGCCACCAATTCAGCTTTGAAAAGTTCGGGAACAGTCTGGCACAGGGGTGTGTAAGGGGCACTGTCGGGCAAATTGCCGATGATCTGATGCACACTGCCGCACAACGGGCAGCAGCGCAGCCATTGGACACCCTTGACCGTTTCAAACGTCGCTTGTGGTAAGCCATTTTCGATGATGAGCTTAAAGTTCTTTTGAAGTTGTGCGTTAAATGTTGCCATATCTTGGACTCCCTTTTGGATCGATTCACGGTGAAGAGGCTGAGAATAAATAAAAAACCCGTCTCGCTCTGAGAAGGGTTTTGGCATCAACTCATAAGTGTTATTAGATCATGTATGGTCGGGCGAATAGTTGGCCCGCGAGGCGCTTGCGTATGACCGTTCATAACCGGATTTGTCCGTTCGTGTGTTGCCACTTATCATCAATTATAGGCTCATTTTGTGGATTATGTCAGTCCTGTTGGCACGACTGATGGTTCGTAAGTAATGGATTGAGCGTTTGTACTATCTAATTTGGCGTTCGGTATTCGGATCTGATCGGATAAAGAGATTATATTGGACAGCCAACGCAGCGACTTTGGTACGGCTGCCGGTATTCAACTTGGAGTAGATATTATTCATATGATTTTTGACGGTGGACGTGCTGATAAACAAGCGGCGAGCAATCTCAGGGTTATGTAAACCATCCACAATGAACGCCAAAACCTCACGTTCCCGTTTGGTCAAATCGGCACCCAGTTCCTCTGAAGGATAAATACTCGAAATCAAGGCATTGACGGCTTCGGGCGCTAAGGTCGGGATGTTCTGGTAAGCGGCGCGGATCGTCTTAGCGATTTCATCCACCGATACTGATTTGAGCATATAACTGGTCGCACCCGCTTTAAGCACATCGCGGATGAGCGTTTCATCCACCGAGCTGGTTAATACAATGATTTTTATAAGGGGATATTTAGCCAGAATGAGGCGCGTAAGTTCAATGCCATTCATGGATGGCATGAGCAAATCGGTGAGTATCACATCAGGCTGAAACAGATCGCATAATGTTAATACCATGCGGCCATCGCCTGTATCGGCAACGGTTTCAAAATCCTCAAAATTTTCGAGCAAAATTTTAAGCCCGCGTCGTACCATTGGATGATCGTCAACGATCAGAACTTTGATCCTGCGGGGTGTGTCCATAATCGACATTTGTCCTAACAATGGGGTAATTTAGAGGAGCTATACCAAACTATAGACCAGCTCGTATCGATATGTCAGCCCTCTTAGCACTAAAGCTGGCTAGGTACAGTTAGAGTAGATTCTCGAATGAACTGAGAAACCCCTACCCCAGCCCTACATCAGCTACCTTCGCAGGCTCATTCGCTGATAGCCCGCAAGCGATGGAGGGAGCCAATTCAGGGAGGGATTCATCATCGTTTTTAAAAGTGTCGTCCCATGAACCCATGTACATGGGAAGGAGCCAAGCCCAAGGTGGCAGTTCATTTTCTAGTGACTTTCGAGATTCTACATAGGAACCCCAAAATAAAGGCTTATATTGAAGAGGTATTGTTTTGTGGAATGATTTAGGAAGCCGGTAAATTATGCCAAACACTATCCAGTTGGTCACCTACAAGGAATTAGATGCCTTATCCGATGTCGACTTGAAAAAGTGTGCCGTGTTGGCTTCGGAACAGCTCAATAAAGCTGTGAAGCAAGGTGAAGACACCCTTCGACAAGCACAAATCTACCAACTGTATGAGAATGAACTGGCGAAAAGGAAGTTTAAGCAGCGTATCCGTTGATGTGCTTAATAAATAGGTCTGTTCTATGCCGAATTGTCTTAGAATAAAGACCATGTGGCCTATAATACTCACGGTTAATGATGTTTTAATGGACACATAGAAGCGCGCTGAATAAGCCGGGAAGGATCGATAACGAAAAAAACGATGCCCACTTATGAAGAGTTAGTCGAACTATCGAACGGCGACTTGAGCAGATGTATCCAGGGCGCAAATGATGCGGTTGATAAAACACGACAGCAGCAGCAACCGACACTCGAAAAAGAGTTAATCTCCGAGGCCTATGCTAATGAGCGCCTCAAACGCTTAAAACTAGCCAAAGGAAACTGGATTGAGCTTCTAAAGGTGACTCATATTCACATGGCTCAAAGATTATGAATAAGGCACCTTGTATAGCAGACCTTCAAAATAGGTAATTTCATCCATTTCCAGTGTGCGTCTTTCCAGTACAGACACCCCATTTTTTTCCTCAAAGAGTTGGTAGCTTACAAACTCCCATCCATTTTGTTCGCGCGGACTGTATACGACCTGAAATCGGCTTTTGCCGGGGAGCAAATGGATCTCTGAGGTTTTCGAACCAAAGTAAAAGATAGTCGAATCGGTTAACCGCACGAGGGTCGACGGGTGTGAATCGGTCAAGCTATTCATGATGTGCCTTTAAAATCGAAAATTTCAGGTTCTGCTGCTGTTGGGGTGAGCAGAAATTGGGAGTAGGGAAATATCCCTCAATATGGATTGAAAGATCCACAGGGTTAATTGGGATTTTAGACGATCACACGTTTTTGGGGAGTGAGGGTGCAAGCCAAGGGCAACTCGCTTGCAGATATTATTATATCTTACTGGATCGTTTTTAGCTTGCTTCCCTCAAACCGTCCGGGCATACCTGCCCACTAGTTCGAGGAGTCGTTTGAGGAAAAAGGGTTTTGGCAGAACATCCACCACAAAATTCGGTAATGCATGAAAATCGATATTGGGTTCAGCACTGAGAACAACGACCGGAATATGAGGCCTGAGCTGCCGGTCATAAGCGATCAAAAATTCGTAGCCATTCATGATGGGCATATCAAGATCGAGCAGTATCAGGCAGCAATCTGCGTGCAATATCGTATCCAATGTCACCAAACCGTTATAAGCGGTGATGACGCGATAGCCTTCTAACCTCAAAATGGAAGTGGTTGCCTCGCGCATATCTTCATTATCATCGACCACGAGGATCGGCAGTGTACGATCTCCCGAAAAGAGAGTATTTGCCTGACTGGCTTCCTCAAGCGTCTTGCGGATAAGCACAAAAAAAGAGTCGAAATCCAATGGTTTGTGGACGATACTGATGTAGCGTATTGAAAGATAGTCCCGTAGTTCGGTTGGCAGTTGGAAGCCTGCTGTGGTGATGATGATTGGGATCTTAGCCGTCGTATCATCCATTTTGAGGAGTTGGAGAAATCCCCACCCTACTCCCGCATCCTCAAGTTCGAAATCCAGAATAATCAGGTCGGGGTGATGCTGCACGACAAGGGCTAAATCGATCTCGGTATAAGCATAGCTATAGACCTGCCAACCGGCTTCTTTTAAAGCGGTGGTCGACAAGTCGAGCATTTGCTTATCATTATCAATGATGAGGATACGTGCTATTTGCTGCGGGATATTAATGCTGCTGAAATCGGGTTCACCCAAAATCGTTACCCTGTCGGATATTAAGGTTGGTTATGATCTGATCCGTTCGATCCATCCATGCCTAAGGAATCATGTGATGTGCCGCTCAGGCTGTCAGCGCCTTGCAAGGCATATTGAACCGCTGTGACGAGATCACGACTTTCAAAAGGCTTCCGCAGAATCGATATCCGTTTGGTTGCCAGATACCCCGCTATTTCCTGCACCAATCGGACGGCAGTTGTACAAACCAAGACTGGAACCGCTGCCGTTGAATCCTCCATTTTGAGCAGTTGCAGGAATTCCCAGCCTACCCCTTCTCGCCCCACATAATAGTCAAGGATGATCAGGTCTGGTCGTATGCGCCGCACATCGCGTAAGTCCGAATTCAAGAATAATTGCAGAAATACCTCGCAGTCATCGACCTCAAGGATTTTGCGGAACATCGCGAGGATGTTATCGGAATTATTGATAACCATGATTCGGGTCGTCATCTTGCACCGCTTTCGCATTGCAGCCAACAAATCGGTTTGGCCGTGGTGCTACAACACACATCGGTAAAATGGATATGGAGCTGTAAAAAAACAATCCCGCTGAGCCATTTCAGGAGCATACCGTAAAGGAACACATTAGCTTGGATTATGACTGCTGGTGGCGGCAACAGCTTCCCGCCGGTTATGGTCGGTTATGAGTGCCCTGTAAAGCTGTTGTTCATCACTATCATCACCATACGGCGTTTGAGCTGCTTTGATAGCTGTGGTCGCAATGGTAATGCGTTCCATCAATTCATGGTCGGACAGACTTTCAAGTTCAAGAGCCGAGGGTAATACCAACATGGATTTGTACTCCAATTATTTCGATCAAAAGATGTGTGATGTCAGTTAAAAGAAAATTTTCTGCCGTTTGAGGAAAATCAGCAGCGACGATATAAAACAATATTCCGAGACCAGATTGAAAATCCGCCGGGTTATAGGGGAAATGTTGAATTGTAGACGATCACACTTTTGGGGAGTGAGGGTTTGCAAGCTATGGGACAACCCGCTTGCAAACGTCAGTATACTCTTATTCGCTTCATTTATCTTCAAGTTGCTTGACAACCCCTAAAATAAGCTTTATGGTTCGCTTATTGTACGGGAGGATGATGATGGATAATCGCGTACCATTGATTCAAACCTCTGAACTTTTCCTCCAAGCCAGCAACCTCATGATTTGTACCCTGCCCCTGCAACAGCAGATACAAGGCTGCCACAATGAGTTGACGCTGCTCATAAGCTTAGAAGCCGCGACACAAGAGGAATTGGCACGCCTAAGCGATCTGAAAGATGAGATTTGGGGCTGTAGGATTGAGGTTCAATCGCTGCGGTTAAAAGCAAAACGGTTGGTCAAACAAGCCCGCTATATACGCTTTGGTGATGTTGAGAAGCCAATTGAGTCTGTCTCACATTGTTGAGTAAGCTATCACATTCGTTTGGCGCAATTCTTCCATAATTTGAATGTCGAAAAATGACTAAGCATATTACGGAAAATTTACGTTTAAATAGGACTGTAGTAGGCCACCTGTCCCATGACAAAACGGTGTCGAAAACTTATCTTTACGGATGAGTTACAGACCAAGTACGTTTAGAAGAGATCAGCCATGTACGCCAACATTTTGCCGCAAGACTGCCTGTGCCATGACTGTGGCAAGCCCTTAGATATTCAACATCAGGACGATGGCAAAGGCGGCTCTTACATCATTGTCACCTGTTGGAATCCCACCTGTCTGCTGCGGACGGTCACGCGTTCTCTGCTGACCTACCGTACCCTCACCGACAGCGAGTGGGAATCCTACCGTGAAATGAACCGTACACGGGTGGCTCAAGCCTTCTAAACCACGCTCAATACGGTTATAGATGCAGTTGATTATCGATTCAAAGAGGGGTTGGCTGCTCATGTAGCAGCCAACTTTTATAGACGCAGACGATAATTCTAACGAACTTTGTGCTTGGACCGGGGTTCTTTTTCCTCATCACTGCTGAGGTTATCCCAGTCAATATCCATAACTTCATCACTGCTGCGCTTGGTCGCATGTCCCGATTCTTCGAGGGCATGCGTTTCGAAACCATGCGCCAGATAAGCGTGGTAACCGGCTTCCTGTTCGTTGTCATCTTCCAGCAAATCGGCTGCCTTGTCGTGTTCCTTGGCGGCTTCACGTAAATAAGCAGCGCTCCAACGGTGGTGTTCAGAAATTTTCGGTGGCATATTCATACCCTTTCGATAGGCGATAATGGATAAATACTGATCCATTACCGAGTATAAATCTCGTCTACCAAAGGGTACTGACCGGAAGGCTTAAACTGGAATAGGTGATGTGGTTTGCTCGCCTGAGATTGCCGAATTCTAATCTTAGGCTTTGGTTTTGACGCTATCGACAAACTTCATGAACTTGGCCGCTGTTTTGTTACGATCCGCCAAATACTGTGACCCGACTTCCTCAAAGCCCATGCCGCGATGTAAATTTAAGGACGGCACATTCGGCGGTTCGGAATAAACATCCGCCACAATTGCCATGCCCTGCTCACTCGCAGCCTGTTCGATGTGCTGGTAAATCTGTTTGGCTAGACCTTGACCACGCGCCCATGCCGTCACCACAATCCGGTCGATGTACAGGAAGTTCTGGTAACGATCTGTAAACCAGCGGTAGAAATCGCTGTCATAACCACAGTGATCGCTCAATACCACCACTATCCCCGCCGCCTGACCATCCAGCATCGCCAAACCTGGTATAACGCAGCGCTCCACCATCCAGCGTGCTTTGTGGAGGCTCAGTTCGCCAATATCCGGCAAAGCAGCATTGTTGATCGCCAACAACGTATTGGCATCCGTCAGCGGCAGCATTTCAAGACTCATCCCCTAACCCCTCGTTCCTGTTTTTAAGCGCGTGGCCTTATTTCTTGCTTTCCTCGACCTCGACTTGCAGGGCGCTTTTGGCACGATGCTTTTGTTCTTTCTCAAACGCACCGAAGACCCGTTCCTGCTCGGTGGACTGCTTGGCGAGTTGTTTGGCCTCTTGCATGACTGCACGGGCGGCATTCATCTTTTGATCGAGGTCTTCATCGCTCATCGCGGCCAGTTCTTTTTTGGTTGGCATCGGTATTTTTTTGAACACGATGGTTTACTCCTGTGCTATTAGATATTCTCCTCAGTTTAACACAGCCTTTCCCCGCCCCAGAGGAGCCACCCAGCCTATTTATGCTCATTTTATAGACGTGATTAGGCAGGCATCGTGTAAACCACTTGATCTTGATCCGAAATCACCTCGATTTGGTTATCGTTGAGGCGCAAATTGAGCGGCGCTTCATGATGCACCAGCACATCATCGGCTGATTTGATGCTGCACAGCACGCCCGTGCGATCACATTGATACAGGAAGATACGGTTGGAACAGGTGTAAGTCTTGCTATCAAACGTATCCTGACATGTCTGAAACATATCTTGCGACAATTGGTAAACATGGTCGCCGACCACCAGCGTGTTTTGATGCTGCCGTAGTATTTGCGGTGCGTCCGCACGCGTGAGAATCGGCGCGAACAACAGCAGCCCAAGCAGCACTAACCGGCTGATCGGAGTCAAACGGCGGCTGCGGATGCCATACAAAATCACACTCAGGATGAGGATCACACTGGCCGCAATATACAGCCACACCAATGTCACAATGGCCTGTTGCATATAAATACCCACATGTCCGCTGGCATCCGGTGGCAGAAAGACCGCGATATAAACGAGAATCATAAAGGTCGCCGCCATGCCAAACAGCCATAAAGCGACTCTGCGGCTGGTCAGTCGAGCAAACATCATTTTCTCCAAAGTGGGATGCAAAAATAAGTATGCTCATCGTATAGGCATATTAATCTTGCTCGTTCCCCCAATTGATGAGGGAAGTTATTAATTGATGTCTACTTTGGAAAGTTGAAGGTGATTATTCGTAGGGGCGCAGTCTCTGACCCGCCCTGTATAGAATGAATCGGATCGCGGGTACTTCTGAAGACTGAGGCTATAAATAAATATAAATGAGCAACTGACCCAGCCGGATTTCGTCGCCATTGCGGACAATATAATGTTGATTTGGGGATAACCGCTGTCCATTCAAAAAGGTACCGTTCACGCTCTCCAAATCAGTCAGCATGACGATTTTGGCGACCAGCGTCAGCGATGCGTGCTGGCGCGACACACCTTTTTGGGTGGCTTCGTAAGCCTCTAAGTTGATGTGTACATCAGGATCGTCTCCCACAGCGCGACCGAGTACCAATGGACGGATCAGGCAGACATGGATGGTCGGCTCCGCCGTAGGGTTGCCAATACGAAGCGAGATGTTCTCAGCGAATCCAATGCTTGCTGTCCCCCAGTTGGTTCTAGGCGCTTTGATAACGATGGGTGTTAGGGGAGTGAGCATATCCATAATTGAACCTCATATACTGAATAGTACAGAATGACTGGATAAGAAATTTTCAAAAAAACAAATAATATACGATTAAATAATCAGTAATATGATCTTAGCACAGAAATTGTGAATCTGTTGAGACAATTGTGTTATTATTCGAAATAATCATTCTATTTTTATTTATTCCTCGCCCTGCTCTACTGTTGATGACCGTTGTTCGTTCCCTGACGCAATCCGCTATAATACAAACATCGGCTCAATCGCTTATCTCGATAGGATTGAACAGCGCCATTCTATGGCAATCGAAATCGCACCTGACCAAGAAATTTGGGTCATGACGGCTGAAGGTGCGGAGCTAACCGGTTATAACGTCCGTTATCTCGAACAGTTGGCGAAAAAAAATTCACTACTGCCAGAAGATGAACGGCCTATTAAAGTGCGAAAGCGGTCTGGTCGCCACGAATTATGGCTGCCCGACCTGCTACGCTATATCGAAGAAATCGGTTACGGTCCTCACCAAGATAAAACGTAGACGGCGAGATATGCACTTTTATAATCCAATACGGTAATTAATGAGATGGCCGACGGACACGATATATCGTGTCCCTACAAAACTTCAGGGAATGTAGGGACGGCATACATGCCGTCCGTTGTCTCCTACCATACGACACAAACCACCGCCGTATTGAATCACTAAAAGTCATAAACCCCCTCAAAATTTATGAATCACTTGACTTTATGTGATGCTTCACATAAAATACCCTCAACACAACATATCCTCGTGTGCAACTGTCGCCAAACAGTTCGTAACCTAGGATTTTGAGCTGTTCAGGCAGCCTCGTCCCTGACTGGATGCAAAGGGCATGTCTTTTGTATCAGTGATCATCGGTTGGGGTCGGGGTGGCGCTTGCGCGAAGTTGCAGCGGCGACAGCATGGGAATGTGTTGCATATATAAACCTAAATATAAGGATACCGCCTAACCAAGCGCTATCTGAAGTACCCTTTGCTCGTTGGCGCTAGCATAAGGGTACTTTTATTTCCCCTGCTCTATTCTCCGTGACTACATTTGCCAATTTATGGCTCAACAGACTACCCTGACGGCCTGTGGAAATGTGGGTATGGTATAAGACAAATTGGAAGCTATGTGGAGTTTGTAACCTTTGCAGTCGGCTTCACGGTTTTCATAATCTGCTTGGTCGCTTGAACCGCGCGATCTGGTGGCTGAGTCGTTACCTCTGCGACAAGGTGTTGGGTTTCATTGACGGCGAGAAGCGTGATCTGTGACCCATCCACACGAACTCGTGTGAGTGAACAATTGCCCACCAGCGTCAGCCACCATTGCAATCTTTGTTCGGGGAAGGCCCAGGCAAGTACAGAGGAGATCGTGCCAGCGTGGGCAACGGCAACGATTCGCTGGTTGGGATGCGCTTCGACCATTTCCATTACGGCTTTAGAAACACGCCCCTGAATCGGCCATCGTATTGGCTTGCCTGCATGGGCATCGAGATAATCTTCTACAAAGTCAAAAATTGAAAGCGTTTCAAGAACTGCGAGGGCTGGCACTTCAAGCCCTCCAACTTCTTGAATCCCATTTTTAATCTCAGGTGTCTTGCCCAGCTTGGAGCCAATGATTGCAGCGGTTTCTTTGGCACGTCGCAGTGGACTGGTGTAGAAACCGTCAAGTGGCTGCATTTCCGCTAAGTATTCTCCCGTTTGTGCGGCTTGATGCTCCCCCAATGGGGTCAGTGGCGCATGGACGTAATCTCCGTTGACCCGTATTGCGTTGCCGTGACGAATAAGGATGAGTTCAGTAGACATCGTTTGAATGATCCTCGCTAAGTAAGCACATTATACTCAGCCTTTTGCGCCAACCCATAGTCGCCTTAGCTCATCTATCCGACAACCTTACCATTTATCAGGATATGCTCGGCTTCAATCTGGCGCGCAGCGAAATCGTCGGCCATATCGACATAGGCATAGCCAAAGCGCTCGGCTTCCTGCCGGATGAACGCGCTCCACAGGGGAACATCATGCGCGAATTGACTCCGTGTGGCTTCGGGTAAAAAGGCATAACCCCGCGAATGGCCCGGATATTGATCGAACCGTTCCAACGTCATGCCTGAACACCCGATGAACACTGACCGTATCGGATATTTGGCGGCAAGCTGCGTCACCTGCTCTGGCAGAAAACCAACACCCTCGATCATATAGTTTTCAGCGTGTGAGCTGATCCCCCATACAAACCGCTCTAAATATGGAAAGAACCATTCGGCTGTTGCCGCAATCGCCTCAGGCGCAGCATTCCATTCCGCTTTCAGCGCTTTGTCATTATTCACCCTCAACATATCCACCAGAATATCCGTAGAGATCCAACCGATATTCAGCTTGGCAGCAACCCGTTGGCACAAGATGCTCTTCCCTGCCCTTGGCGCGCCTCCGATGAGGTAAATCATGGCAATTTCCCCTCCCCTATTTGTCACTCAATCATAAAACTCCGGCGACTTCTTCAACGTCTTCCACTGCTCGCCGTCATGCCCGAACACAATCACTTGGATGTGTTCCCGCTCCACCAGATCCAACAGCTTGCGTGTCGTCGCCCGAACCTCATCCGCACTGCCCTCGTCTGGCAGCGCTGGACGCTCGACCGTAAACAACCGTTGCAAGATCACCGCATCAATCACCAGCAGCACCGGCCCTGTCTCCGGCAGAACCACCAGCACTGATTGATGCCCCGGCGCATGTCCGCTGCTTTCGATCACCCATAAACCCGGCAGCAGTTCAACATCACCCTCCACCAGCCGGTATTTCAACGCCGGATCATCCCAATGAGGTCGCGCCGCTGCAAATCGTGGATCGCCCGCCTTTGCCAGTTCGTAATGGCTGCGCTGCACGATAAACTCGGCCTTCGGGAAATAATCGTTATAACCGGCATGGTCAACATCGAAATGGGTCGTAATCACCATATTCACATCGTCCGGTTTTAGGCCGATTTCCGCCAGATGTTCCAGCACATTCATCTGATTTTCGGCGGCTGGCATTCCGGCTGGCCGTTGATAATCGGCTGGAAGTCCCGTGTCGATCAGGATATTTTTGCCATCTTCCATCTGCACCAGATAGCAAGCCGCCACCATCGGCAGGATACGTCCTCCACCAATCGGCACATCGGATGTAGACAGTTGGAACAAATACAAACGTTGGGCTGTGGATTGAGTCATCGTTATTCCTTGTGTATGAAGTAACGATGATTCTTTACCAGAAAAGAAGTGGCTGAAACTGTGACTAAAATCACAGACAACGCCGGTTGTTTTATGTTATGCTGTTGATAATTCCTCGGCTAATCTGTTATTGAGATCAACCATCAAAAATTGAATTTTATTTTTCGTAGGGGATGGTCTCAGACCGTCCCGTATAGATTTACCTACCGCCCTACCCTACTCCATCGTCGGCAGCTTGAGGTAATCCTCTGGCACGAACAACGAACCTTCCGTTGTCCCTTCCGGCGCGATCTTATGCAGCCGAATGTCCAGTTGCACGGCGTTGATCCGCCCCGCGAAATACGCCTGAAACGCCTCGGCCACCTGCCGCACATCCTCAGCCGATTCGTGGACGAACTCCAAACGGTAATCCATGATGCCGCTCTTCATCATCTGCTCGAGGTGCTGGCTGGCAACTTGCGCCTCTGCCCCGAAAACCGTGTTGCGGCAGCCTACATCGGCCATCACCGGATGGTTACGCCCCTGCCCGTCCCGCAGCGCCAGCTTATGTTTTTCACACGGATGCCCACAGTCTAAATAACTGGTTCCGGTGGATAAGAATCGGCAGAAAACACAGTGTTCCGTATGGAAAACCGGCAAGTGATGATAGGCAATGACCTCAAAGCGCTGCCCACCAATCGACGCGGCCAATTTGCTGATCTGGTCGGCATTCAGGTCATGCGTCGGCGTAATCGTATCCACACCCAACTTGAAATACGTATCGGCTGATAGTTGGTTAGCCACGTTCAAACTGAAGTCACCGATCAACGCATGTTGATGGCGACCCTGTAAGGCTTCCAGCAAGCCACCCGAACGCACCACAATCTGGCAGTCCAACCGCAGCAGGAAGTTGACGATGCGCTGCTCCTGTGGCTTCAAAACACGCGGGCTGGCAACCCGCGCCGTAATCCCTGCCGCTTTAATCTGCTCGACTGCCGGACGCAAGCCGTACAGTTCCAGATAATCGAGTGTGATGCTGGCTGGATTGAGCGTCAAAGCCGCCTCTAACTGCTCTGGCGTCCGCACCAGCAAATGCAATCTTGGTGTATTCTCTAAATCTCTGTGTCTCTGTGGTGAATCTTCTTGGCGACTTGGCGGTTCAATTTGTATGGCTTTCAATGCCTGATTGAGTGTCGCCACTGCATTATTCGTCACAATATCCTGCGGCTGTGACTGCTGTTGTACCAGTTGTTCAACCGCTTCCTGTCGCAATCGGTTCAACAACGAACTCGGTATAAACGGATCACCTGAAATGTCAGCCGACAAATCATGAAGGTGATAAACGGTGTTACCCAACCGGCTCAACTGTTGGTGTAAATACTCGGCGTTGATGCTGCGGCTGTTGGCTTTGGTCAGCCCTTCATCCGAGGCCACCGTCACCGTTATTTCAGGATGCTTCACCAGTGTCCATGTCAGTTCCAGTGGCTGCCCTTCTCGCGCGATTACCGACACATCCACCAATTGTTTATAAACCGGTGTGTTAGCGTGCGTAAACGGTTTGCCAGCCTTATCCACATTCACATCCGCCGTGCGCCACACCCAATCCCCTGCCCTTACACGGCCAAAATCAATCTCGCGGTTGCCGAAATACAATTCCAAGCGCTTGCCGACCGGCTTAATTTCATACAGATGACCGCCCTCTTCTTTGACTTCCGGGCTGCGCCAATCGGCTGCATCAAACACGATGCCATCACCGGCTTTGAGTGGCGCGATATTCTGCACATCTGTCGGCTCGATCACCACGCGATCCTTATAAACCTGTGCCACTTTGCCGCACAGCACGCCCCGATGACGCGGTGAACGTCCCGAAACCACCGCTTGATGGTTGGTTCCGCTGACGAAAAACGGCCCTAAACCGCGTGAATAAACCTGCTCGATAGCAATCTCATCCTGCTTGGTCACCGGACTCGGTCGCTGCTCCCACGCCGCATCCACCGCTTGGCGATAAGCGTTGGTGGTCAGCGCCACATAATTCTCATCTTTGTAACGACCCTCGATTTTGAGCGTTGAAATCCCTACGTCGATAATCTCCGGCACTTGATGCAGTGCATACAAATCGCCCGGTGACAGCAAATAACGCTCGTCACCCAACGGCTTCAACACGTCATCCACGATCAACTCATACGGTAAGCGGCAGGCTTGGGCGCATTTACCACGATTGGCGCTGCGTCCGCCCCACGCCTCCGATGAGAAACATTGGCCGGAATACGACACGCATAACGCACCATGAACGAACATTTCCAGTTCGCAATCGGTTTGCTCACGAATGGAGCGGATATTATCGAGAGAGAGTTCACGCGCCAGCACTACCCTGCTCACCCCGAAGCGCTGTGCCAGTGCCACACCTTCCGCGCTGGTGATGCTCATCTGTGTGCTGCCATGAATATCGACACTCGGCGCAATCTGGTGAGCTAACTGTGCCATGCCCACATCCTGCACGATCAGCGAATCGGCTCCGGCCAGTGCAATCTGCTCGATGGTTTTGACGGCTTCGCGCAGTTCATGGTCAAAAATCAGCGTGTTAAAAGTAACATAACCTTTGACCCCGCGTGTATGCAGCGTCCGCATCACATCTGGCAGTTCGGTTAGCGTAAAGCCCACTTTGGCGCGGGCGGTAAAGTGTTTGAGTCCGAAGTAAACGGCATCCGCACCCGCCTCAATCGCGGCGTTCAACTGCGGCCAATAGCCAGCGGGACTCATAATTTCAGGTTTAATGTGCATAGTCTATCGATCTTGGAACTACAACATGGACAGGGATCAACGAGGTATTTGTTCACACCGGATTATCTCACAAATCGTCGTGAATCTCCAAGATACTACCGCTACGCTAACCGGCACTCACTGATCTTTCCAAGTCTTACGACCTAACTGACCCACATGCCAATATAATAAAAAAGTGAATATGGAGGGGTGCCTATGCCAAAAATCCTCGTCATTGATGACGATGCTATGCCGCGTGATACGATTGTTAAGCTGCTCAATGTGGGTGGCTATGAAACGCTGGAAGCCCGCGACGGCCAAACGGGAATAAAATTAGCCTCTGAACATTTGCCCGATCTCGTCATATCCGATGTTCGAATGCCTCATTTTAACGGCTTCGATGTCTTGGAAGGTCTTCGCGCGAATCCGCAAACCAATTCGATCCCCATTGTTTTTGTGAGTGCCTTGAATGACATCAAAGCCATTCGGGATGGCATGAATGCCGGTGTCGACGACTATTTAGGTAAACCATTTTCCGCCGAAGAACTTCTACGCGTGGTCGATACACAGATTAAAAAGAAGGCTTTAGCCAACGACAAATTTGATACCAGCCTCAAAATTCTACGCAAGAATATTATCTACGCGCTGCCCCATGAGTTCCGTACACCGCTGGGTTTAATTCTCGGTTACGGTCAAATCTTGGAAGCCGAACATAAGACCATCAAGCCTGAAGATCTCCTCGAATTTTCGCAAGCCATCATCGGTGCCGGTAATCGTCTTCAACGGGTGATTGAAAACTATCTCGTTTATGCCCAAATCGAAACCATTCAAGAAGATCCTCAAGA
This sequence comes from Anaerolineae bacterium, assembly GCA_013821665.1. GTDB lineage: Bacteria > Chloroflexota > Anaerolineae > Aggregatilineales > Phototrophicaceae > CFX2. The sequence continues at coordinate 14,198 of JACDGI010000013.1, read as the reverse complement.
AGTCGAGCAGCTCCGCAACCACCTCATCCAAGATGTCGCCAAAATCATCGAAACAGTAGCCGAACAAACAGCCGCCAAATATGAACGCAGTGCTGACCTATCGCTCGACATCTGTCATACAGCGCTGCGGATTTCTGAGGCCAACTTAAAAAAGATCGTGCTGGAATTGGTCGATAATGCCTTCAAATTCTCGGCTAAAGGCTCAAAAGTCGTCATCAAGGCTGTTCGCGAAGACGACATGTTCAAACTTTATATTCGGGATTATGGTCGTGGAATGACTGCCGAACAAATCAAATCATTGGGTGCTTATATGCAGTTTAACCGGACGATTTTCGAGCAGCAGGGATTAGGTCTCGGCTTTACACTCGCTCAGCGCTTGGTTGAACTCCACAGCGGCAAACTACGCATCGAATCGCGCCCCGATCAAGGCACTGCGGTGGGTATCGAAATATCCATTTATTGATCATCGCCGTAAATTGTGTTGGCTTTGGCATCAGTTTGACACATGAATAATCCATGAACGGTGCGCGTCTCAATGTAACAGCTTCACAATAAACATTACAATGAGATGTATTAAACTGCTTAGTTATAGAGGTTGTTGTAATGCCTGTTACCGTCGGTTGGGATAATCCTGAACAAACCATTATCTATGCGCGTTATGAGCGCTGGTCTTGGGATGATTTTTATAAAGCTTTGGACGACTGTACCAAACTCGGTCAAACGGTCGATCATCAAGTCGATATTATCTGTGATTTGGTGGATAACCTTGTACCCAAAGGCGGAACCATCTCCCATGCAGCCGCTACTTTGAAGCAGGATAACGATAGTGTTGGTCTGATCGTTCTGGTCACACCGAACCGCTTTATTCAAGCGCTGACGCAAATGTCTCAGCGCATCGTTCCCGGTTTCCAGAAGAAATATCGCATGGTCCCCACCTTGGATGCTGCCCGTGAACTGATCATCAAGGATCGCCAAAAGCGCACGACTGCCACAACGTAAAAACGCCTTTGCTCTCCCCTGTTCATTCAAAAACTTGCCAACGTTGGCAGGTTTTTTATTGGTGGTGGGAACTCAGTTGTCAATCCGTCCAATGGCGGAGATCAGCATCTGCCGATAGGTTTATGAAGTTGTGCGTCTAAAATCCCTGAAGAATTTCATCCATCTGCTTGATTAAGCAAAATTCATTGTGCTGTTTAATAAGTACATCTTCCAACACCATCAAACTGACTGATGAAAGCACACAGGAATTCAAGGCCCTGATCATCGGTAAATAATCTCAACATGCTTACTTCCGTGGGGAGTGGACAGATGCTCCCCACCTAAACCGCCCGATTTTGATTAGCGATTGGGCGGTTTTGATTCTCTTGCGATTTAGCCACCTTTGAGGCGGTGCAGTGCGAGGCGTAAACCACCAACGGCGTTCATATCCACCGGATGCACATCTTTAGTGGTCTTATGCAATTTACGATCCAAAATCTTACCGCCGTACCATGTCTGCTTGCTCAGATAAGGTTCGATCAGCCCTGCCCCGCCGCCCACCAGAATGACCGACTTGATGCCACGGAAGCCATCAAACACACCATCAGCGATATTATTGCTGACCCATTCGGCGTAACGTTCGCAGTAGCGGTCAACTAACGGCTTGAGATCAGCATCCAAACCCGCCACCGTCAGAATATAATCCCCACTAATACTGCCTAACCGGATTACGCGGTCAATATCATCGACGCTTAGATTAGCGGCATCATTACCAAGCTGCTTCTTCACCGCCTTGAGGATGGGTTCACGAATATGAACATGGACTCCACCTGCTTCCCATGTGGCATGTTGCAGGCTCTCAGCGTTGAAGATGCCGTTGGTGAGTTGAATAGCGTCCAGCGTGTGTGCGCCGAGATCGAGGACAACAACTTCCCCATTTAAGACATCAGAAGGAGCAAGATCGCCTTTATCATCTACTGCGAAACAGAAAGCAGCGCCAATACCTTCCGGCCATAGTGTTATATTCTCGTACTGGAACTTTCGTGGCTTCTTATCCCCTTTGAGGCTGATTTCAACCTTACCACCGCGCTGACCAAAACGCTCTTTTATAAAAGGTTTGAGGTCATTAAACATACCGGGTGGTGCGAACAACGTTAAATCCACCGTACCGGATTTAATGCCCAACCGTGCCAATGCATGAGCCACCAACATCTGGTGAAATTCGTTGCCGTAACGGTTCGCACCCATATGCCGTTCGAGCTGGCGACGTGAAATACGGATAACATCATCACCCGTAACATAGCGGTGACCATCCCAATCGACATAATCATATTCGAGTTCCCAGTCCTTCCCCAGACCAAGGCTGTCGCCGCTTGCAGCCGCGCGAACCGATGGTTCATAAAAACTTTTGTAGCCTTTGGGCTGCGCTAAGACAGCGTTCGTTCCGCCATTACCAGCGTCTACACTAGCGATATAGTCAGACATAAAAGGTTCTCCCCAATTCGAAATTTGCCTATTTAATTCATACCGAGCGCGAGGCCAATCAAATTAGCCGCCGCATTAACGTTGCTGCTATTTTTCCCTGTCACAATCGTCGGCATTTCATCGTCATCATCTTCAAACACAGGCAGCGCGAACGCCGAAGCCGATGCACTCATCGCCTTGAGTCCAATGCCCTGCCCTACTCGCTCTGGCTCGGCTTGCAGTGGCAGCGAATGACTCTGCAACAACATCGATTGGATTTGCTCAATTAAATTTAAGCCGCCCGGTATAAATTGATCTTTAAGATGCGGAAACATTTCGAATAAGACACTGAGGTCATTATTTTCCAACGCCCAGAGCAAACGCACGCCATCACGGATCACCGTTACTTCACGGCGTTTCGTCCGCGAATAGTCTAAAATCTCAGAAACGTGTGCATCGACTGGATGATCACGCCGCAGTTGGAACTTGCGCGTCTGGCGCGGTGTATACCGTTTTGGTGGAGTCTTGGTTTTTGTATTCTTTTTCGCCATCATCGAAACCTTTTAATGTGTTACACACTATAGTGTGTAATTCTACGGACTCTGGTATAATGCGTATTATCTCGGTTTTTATGGATATGTCAACTGATTTCCAAGAATTTTCTAGGAGTTTGGTATGAAGACAGGCAAAGTAGCGGACATGCTCGGTGTCGATCAGAAGACAATTCTCAACTGGGCTGACCGCAGCGACTTCGAGAAGTTCTTTTCGGCGGATGCCCGTGGGAAGGGCAGGACAATGGGGCGCAGCTTCGATGAATCCGAGATTGTCATTCTGAATACCATCCGTGTCGAACGCCAGAAAAATACCGACTGGTCAGACATTGCACGGCTGCTTGATGACGGTGTACGTGATACGAACTTACCCGTGAACGCCTTATTGGTCGATAGTCCTGCGCCCATTGTGCAGTATGGGAAGATGCAGGTTTTACAGGCACGCGTCTATGAGCTCGAAGATGAACTAGCCCGCAAAGACGAGATCATTGCTGAACGAGATGAGCGCATCGGTGATCTGCGCGAGGAAATCGGTATGCTCAAGGGCATGATCAAGATGATGGAGCGGGCGCAAACCACACATACCAACGGTGTACCCAAAGAGAACAATTAGAACTCCGGCGAAATTTCCGTGGAAATCCTGCGGAAATCCGTAGGAGGCGAGCAGGGCAGTAAGCAAATATAAATGATAGAAGAGATGTGAAAGCATCTCTTTTTGATTCGCTAAACGCAATATTTCGAATCAATTCTTAATTATTCAAGTGGTTGATAATAGTGAAATTGATTTATAGTTAATTTATTCTTGTATTGATTAAATATGACAACTATACATCAAGGAATTGAATTGTGAAACAAAATGCCCGTCTTGGAATTACTTTGTCAGTGTTCGCATTGATGGCCTTGTTGGCTCTGCCTACGTTTAATGTCATGGCAAACTGCTTTGGCGGCTGCGATCCAACACCCACACCACCACCGATGATCATCATACCAACGGCTGTACCCGACATTGATATGGACACGACCGTGAGCTTTAACGACAGTGACGTGGGCGTAGTCTTGTACAAGATGCAGGGCGATGCCAGCGACATCAAAATGGATGTTTACGGCCTGAAGAACGGTGGAACCATGAGCAGCTATTTGTTTACCGTTAGTCAGGAAGATCTTGCACGATTTGCCAAAAACCATCCTGCGAAAAATACCTTGATTGCGACGATGGATAATGTATCCGTCTATGTGCTGACAACTGGCGAAATTCAGGTTAACGCTGGCCCCGACTCGGAAGGTAAAATGCACGTCAAGATTTTGGACAGCATTCCGTGGACAAAGGTCTACGGTTATACAGTGGATGCTCAATAGCTCAGACAGCAGCCGTAGATCGCACGATGAGTTTTGAGAACCGGGTGACATTCGTCACGCGTTTTTTGTTGGGAAAAATGTATTAAAATCCTAATCGTGTATGATAATTGAACTAGGGAAAATAACTTTAGGAGCCTGCTATGGGGCATTCTATCCAATGGGATAATGAAGAGAAAACAGTCGTTTTTCAACAATATACGGATACTCCCGTTAAAGATGATCTCTATTATTTAGCTGAAGAATCAGCCGCGCTATTGAAAAGTGTGCTGCACACCGTCCATCTGATTATTGATGAACGCATGATCAAACTAACGCTCACATCAGCGGATATTAAATTCCTTGAGAAAAATGTTCCACCAAATCAAGGTGTCGTCGTGGTGCTGGTCAATAAAAATGATCTCAATTACAAGAAGTTCGTACAAAACTTCGGCCAAAAGTTAGCGCCGAATGCCTTTTTCCAAACATATTTCGCAACCACTCCTGAAGAAGCTCGAAAATTTTTACAGGATCACTTTGATGTCCATTATCCGTAGCTGATATAGCGCGATAGGGTAGGGCTAAGAAACGGTGGGAAGGCAGTGAGTAAAGGGCGTTCCTGCTCACAAATTTGTGTAGACTGAACCCTATACACGAAAGGCGATCCCCATGCGCTACCTGCGTTTGCGATCTATAACCTCTATCTTTATCTTTGTCATCGGCCTGAGCGCTTGTGAGCTGGGGGTAGTACCCAAGCCGACATCCACACCAAATCCAACCGCAACCATAGCGCCAACATCGACCGCACTAACTATCACCGCAGCGAGTCTATCGAATGACAATGGAGCAGGGCTGCCAGCCGGTTCTTCAACATCCTATGCCTTGACACTCAATTACCCAACCGACAAGCCCCCTCAGTCGGTTGATTGGGCGACTGAGAAAGTACCAACGGGTATTACAGCGACGATTGTAGGTGGATCTGCACCGTGGCAACGGCGCTTAGTCATTACTCCAGATGGGACAATGGCCGCAGGAGATTACACATTAGATGTCATAGCGAAGACCGAAACGCAATCGCCACAGGTGTCAGTAGCCTTTAAAGTAACCGCCTGTACCCAAACAGCTTCCGGTAGCAGCACGCAGGCCATCAACAGCAATCTGGTGGAGTTGATTACGGCAGGTAAACCGGCTGTCGAACATGGGCTGCTGGTTCCGGTGCAAATTTGTGGTAGCAAACACCTCAGTGTCAAACTGACCAGCGCCACGGCTGAAGATGGTTCGACCATGACCACGCTGCCAGCCTTCTACATTTTCCGCAGCGAAGTTTGGCCCGCGCCTGACCAAATTACGGCGCATGGATTAGCCGAATTACTTAACGTGCAAGTGCCGACGATTGCCCAAGCCAACAACACTGGACAGTTGGATGCCGATGTTGGGGCAGGGCTATATCTGCTCATTTTTGAGCATGATCGTTTTGGCGCAACCCTCACACCACAGACGCTGCCCGCCAGCGTCACCTACACCTTGATGCTGGGATGAGCAGGGCAGGCTATACGGTTTTCACTGTTTGACACACTCAATCAGAACGGCGTGAGGCTGGCGCAAGTAACCGGCAAAAGTCTCGGCACCATATTGCTCGGCTCCGGCAGGTGATAACTGCGGCTGAACCCAATGAATGTCGGTAAAACCGGCTGCTTGTAACGCGGCATCAACCGTCTCTTTATCCCAGCGGTAGGCGGTAATTTCTGGCATGACCATATCACCAATTTTGGCCGAAAAGGGCATGGGTTCGCCATCAACCGGTGTGGGTTCGGTCACTTTGAGAATTAACCCCGGCTCCTTCAGATAGTAATCCGGTTCGCGGGAGATATTGGGATTCAACTGGTAAGTGACGAAGCGTCCGCCGCTACGGATGTCGTTGGCGATGGCTTTGCACATCGCAAAAAGAGCCTCTTTGGTTGGGGCATAATGCAGCAAATAGACAGCCAGCGCCAAATCAAAAAGGGTATCGGGCTTAAATTGCGTCACATCCTGAATGTGATACTCGATGCCAAGCGGTTCGGCTTGCTCGGCCATTTTCCCGATTTCGATCATTTGATCCGCAATATCGACACCGACGACACGGGCAGCCCCTTGCCGGCGCATGGCTCGTGCGTAATAGCCGGTTCCGGTTGCCAGTTCTAAAACCTGCTGGTCGGTTACATCACCCACCAGATTAAACACCGAATAAGCCTCGATATGCAGGCGATAGGGTGATAATTGGAACGACATATCATACTGATCGGCGACGAGGTTATATTGTTTTGACATTGTCGACCTTTCCGGCATCGGCATAAAGTTTTTGATAGCGAGCGTAGATTGCAGTTTGCGCCTCGGTCATGGTCTTGGTAAACAGGGCAAGCACTTTGGCACGCGGGCGCATTTTCATGAGCATATTCATAAACACACCGACACCATAAGGTGCGGCAACAATCACCGACGCAAATACATTGGAGGGCATTATTTTTTCGACATTCATGAGGATATTAAGGACGTTGCCATCTCTGGGTAAAGTACCTAAATGGCTGCAATCCACGATTGTCGCGCAGGGGTGCTTGGTATCCCGCAGGATAGGGATGAGTACATTCATCATGTCGAGATACTCTTTCCATGTCCAAGGATACTCTAAATAGACGTTCATAATAATTTGACGCTCATCCACCCATTCGTAGCGCACGCCCATGATTATTTCACCTTTTATTACAGCCAGTGTTGTTCCCATAATAGCACTGATTCGCCGTAATTGTGTTGATAAATCTATATTATATTTTTTCGGCGTTTATTAAGATAATTTACGGAAAGTAGATCAACGGCGGGTTACTGATGCGGTTTATGAGGACAAATGTTGTAAATGTTGCAGTTGTTGCTGCAATTTCTGCAATTATTGCAGTATTTCCGCCGAATTGACGGCGGATGTGAGGGAGCGCGGCGCTGAATGGTCATTTTGTGTCGGCGGGAGGCTCGGTCACTGCCACCGAAATGACACAAATGCAGCGGATTGCTCGGCTGATGCCACCGCCGTGCAATTTGTGCATTGCAAAACAGTTACCAGCGGCCAGTTTCAAGCTACAAGCCGACCCCACCCTAACCCTCCCCGTAGTAACAGGGAGGGAATCAATGCCAATAAATCACCATTTTCGAGAAAGCACTAAGAAGCAAGTTTTAAGTTGCAAGTGCGGGATCGATGGCAGTAGTGGCGGCGGCAGTGGACTGCCATTTGCATTTTGAGACTCAAGGCGTTCCTTCCGTGATCGCAAACAGGCTTATTCCTCTTCTATTTTAGAACAGAAGTTCATATTTTGTCAACTGAAATTGGTTCGAGTTTTCAAACCTAAGAGGTAGCAAGAATCTGTCCGAATATTGATGTATCTGTTTATAAATGACGGACGGCATGTATGCCGTCCCTACGAAAAGGCAAATTTTCTGAGGAAATAAATGTAAGCCAACGAGCAGCAGATGAGGCAGACCTCATCCCTACGAATGCAAGGTTTATAGGGAGTTTGAGTGGCGATATTACGGTGGTATTTATGAATAGGGCAATCGTTGGTACAAAAAATAATCCCCGGCTATCACCAACTAGCCGGGGACAAATTGAGATAGCCTCTCTGGTTAGGAGAGACTATCTTATGTTTCATTTTTCCATAGGACAACGTGCCTTGTGCCGTGACTGATTAACCGCAAGCATGGCCTCGCCCCAATAGGTGTACACGGATGCAAAAAGCGCTTTTCGCATCCAATCGGGTCGAAGCTGCTTGCACAGCTCATCTTCCTAGGTACAAACTGTTTGGCAACCAGCAGTACACGAGGTTTGTTGTATTGAGATTATTTTATGTAGTTCTCTACACAAAGTCAAGTAAGAAACCATTTTGGCGAAAGGATAGAAATAATCGCCTATTTTTTGTCTTGGTGAGGGCCGTAACCGATTTCTTCGATGTATCGCAGCAGGTCAGGCAGCCAGAGTTCAAAACGGTTTGCCCGTTTTCGAACTTTAATATCGCGTTCACCTTCTGGGCGTAGTGAATTTTTTTTCGCCAACTGCCCTAGATAGCGGCTGCTATAACCGGTTAACTCAGCACCCTCGCTCGCAATGACCCAAGTTTCTTGGTCAAGTGTGATTTCGATTGCCATAGAATGGCGCTATGCAATCCGATCAAAATAGTTGATTGAGCCTACGTCTCTCATTATAGCGGATTGCGTGGGGTAGGGCAGTAGAATCGTAAGGGAGTTGTGGTTTGCGCCGCTGAGGGCTAAAGCCGCAGCTAAGCAGAGGACAAGTCTGCTCAAGCGACTTCAAAGACTCTGATGGTGGGATTTTTCGAGCGATCAACAGCGGCGGTCAGGATTAATCCTGCCCCTACGAATGTGCGTGATTTGATTTTCGACATTACCGTACTCTTTAACATGAGTTCGGGATGGGCAGCCGCCCATCGCTTTAGCACGATGGGCGAAGTCAGGTTTATTATGGCTAAACTGCAAACCCAACCAGCTTGCCGTAGGCAACCAAGAGTGCTGGCAAAAGGAAGAACATCAGGTTTGCGCCCATGTTCAAATATTCTGAACGGCGCAAATGCGTAGCCATCGCTCCAGACATATACAGCGCAATTCCGACTGCCGCTAATGGTATGAGCATCGTCAAAGAAGGCAAGAACAGGGGAACGATAAGGCCAATACCACCACACACTTCAAGGACACCCAGCAGGTGTAGGTGCTCCGGCTTAAATTCTTTTGACCACGCTACGGCAGATATATTCGTATATTTGGCGTAGGGTAAGAAGAGCTTGAACAATCCACCCACGGTGACGAGGAGTCCAAGTACAACTTGAATGACTGTGATTGCGGTATTCATAATTCAATCGACCTTTTCTTAATTTGATCTGTCTGACTTTTATCATCAATCGGTGCCAATCCATCGCTGGCGTTGGCAGTTGTCCAGACGGGTTAGGGCACAAGATCCATAACCGCACTGCGACTCTTGGGATCAACCGGCACTGAGATATGTTCGTGTATAATCAACCACCTTTGCTCTGATCGTTGACAACAGACCGTCGCGCGCACCCAATATGCGACATCTTGCCCATTTTTCAGAGTTCCACTGGTTCGGTGAAGCATGTGTGCAACCGCGACATTCTCGCTCACGGAAATATTCAAGTCGCGGATTTCTGTACCAATTGAACTCTGCCAGCTATCAAACCACCGCAAAAAATTGCGTCGGACGGCCTCATAGCCGCTGTAGTGAAGCGGCGGCACAACATCAAAATACACAATATCAGGCGAATAAAGTGCCATCATCTGATCAATGTCCTTTTTTCGAGTGCCCTCAGACCAATGGTCTATAAGTGCCTTAACCTCAGCTTGTGTCGAATCCATTGCTTCCTCCTATATGATTTTGGGTCGGGTATGGTCAATTGTTACGGTTTGATGATCCACTTCTGACCCGGCGTTGATGACAGCTTGAGACGCGCCAGCTTGTCGGGATTTGCGACGTTGCGGGCGGCACGGATGAAATCACCTTCCACTTCCAGCGTGATGACAGCCGCGATTTGTTCCTTGATTCGTATCAGCAGCGCGGGAAGTCCATTCGCCTCAATCGCTTCGAAGGTCGTGCCTTCTGGCGCGTTCGACAACTGGCGGAATAGGGCATGTGCCACCTTTTCGCGTCCCTGAATCGGCTGACGCGCCGCTCCTGTTACCTTGCCGCCGCCATCCGACCAGACCGTTACATCCTCTGCCAGCAGACTCATGATGCCATCCATATTTCCGGCAAGGCAGGCCTCCATGAAACGGCCAACCATTTTTGCATGAGCTTCCGGCGAGGCGGGAAAGCGCGGACGATGTTCGCTGATGTGCTTTTTTGCACGGCTGAACAGTTGGCGGCAGGCCGCTTCGTCACGTCCGGTAATCTGCGCGATTTCGGTATACTCGTAGTCAAAAACTTCCCTCAACAGAAACACAGCCCGTTCCAGCGCAGATAGGCTTTCGAGCAGCACGAGAAAAGCCATCGAAATCGACTCTCGATCTGTAGTCTGGCGCAGTGGGGAGAGTAACGACGCGCCATCGCCCGTAATGATCGGCTCTGGCAGCCACGGGCCGACATAGTTTTCTCGACGCGCTTGGGCAGATTTCAGATAGTCTAAGCACAGATGATGCACAATGGTCGTCAGATAACTCTTGAGCGTGCGAATCGACTCCGGCGGCGTGGCGCGATAACGCAAATACGCTTCCTGCACGATGTCTTCCGCCTCCATTGCGCTGCCCATCATGCGGTAGGCCATGGCGAATAACAGCGAACGATATTCTTCAAATGGATCAGTTTGCAAAGTGCAGCCTTTCAGACGCTCGGCGTTATCTCAATCGAGAGGTAAGACGAGATCATCCCACATTTTGTGACATGGTAGTGAAACTTGGAATTAATCGCGGCGGTTGGGGTAATACCATCACTCAAGTTTATTTGCGTATCGCTATGCCAAAAACGTTGAGCATTTTATAGGCAGATGATTCTTGCAACGGGTATTCTTTACTGAGAAGGGCAATCGTTGGTACAAAAAAATAATCCCCGGCTATCACCAACTAGCCGGGGACAAATTGAGATAGCCTCTCTGGTTAGGAGAGACTATCTTATGTTTCATTTTTCTATAGGACAACGTGCCTTGTGCCGTGACTGATTAACCGCAAGCATGGCCTCGCCCCAATAGGTGTACACGGATGCAAAAAGCGCTTTTCGCATCCAATCGGGTAGAAGCTGCTTGCACAGCTCATCTTCCTAGGTACAAACTGTTTGGCAATCCGTTGTACACGAGGTTTGTTGTATTGAGATTATTTTATCCATGTACTAGGATAAAGTCAAGCAGAAAGTTATTTTTACAAGAGCAACTTGTTTTGGCTATTTATCTTGGTGCGGACCGTAACCGATTTCTTCGATATACAGCAGAAGGTCGGGTAGCCAAAATTCGTAACGGTTTGATCGCATCCGAACTTTGATAACACGTTCATCTTCTGGTAGCAGCGAAATTTTTTTCGCCATCTTTTGAAGATACTCACGGCTGTAACCGGTTAGCTCCGCACCCTCGGTCGTCATGACCCAAATTTCTTGGTCAGGTGCGATTTCGATTGCCATAAATGGCGTTGTTCAATCCTATCGAGATAAGCGATTGAGTCGATATTTGTATTATAGCGGATTGCGTGGGGTAGGGCAGGGGAAGCGTAGGCGGCTGGTGCGGAAATAAATCGATATGGGGCAAGAGGCCGACGGACAGGATAATGATATGTTACAAATTAGAGTAGTAAATAATTGACGGACGGCATGTATGCCGTCCCTACGAAAACGAGCATATTTGTAAGGATATTTGGGGGCAATCGTAGCATATGTAGGGACACGATATATCGCGTCCGGCATTCTGATTTTAATTTTCAGACAGTCTCTTATCCTGTCCCTACGGGAAGCGTGCGGTGAAGGTGGAAACTGACGAAAATAACCCTATTGAGGGAGAAAAAGGTGAAAATAAATAGAGGAGGGAATTTTGATGAGACACATCATAAGGCAATAAGAAAGACCGCTACAATTTGCAGCGGTCTTTTTGTTTTTTAGCGCAAGAGAACTGGTGTGCGCGTGATCTTTGGATACCAATCGTTGACGAGGGTCGGCGTTGGGAAAAAGGTGGGTGTTGGTGTCGGCGTGACGGTCGGATAAGGTGTGGGAACCAGCGCTAGAAAGAAGCTGTTGGGCAGGAAGCCGCCATCAATGGTCGCGGTGGGTAATGGTGGTGGCACTGCCGTATCCACCGGCGTATTGACAGGCGTGTCCACTGGTGTATTGACGGGTGTATCCACCGGCGTATTGACAGGCGTGTCCACTGGTGTATTGACGGGTGTATCCACCGGCGTGTTGACGGGTGTGTCCACTGGTGTATTGACGGGTGTATTCACTGGCGTATTGACAGGCGTGTCTGTCGGCCCGGGGGTATCGGTCGGCCCACCCGGTGTATTGGTGTCCACCGGCGTGTTAGTTGGAACGGGCGTGTCGGTATCCACAGGCGTATCCGATGGTACCGGCGTGTCTGTCGCGGTTGGGGGCGGCGTATCGGTCGCGGTCGGCAGCGGCGTATTGGTCGCGGTCGGCAGTGGTGTATTGGTCGCCGTTGGGAGAGGTGTCGGTGTCGATGTTGGCGTGTCGGTGGGCAGCGGCGTATTGGTGGCCGTCGGTGTGTTGGTGGCGGTCGGCGTACGCGTCGCGGTTGGCGTACGTGTAGATGTTGGTGTACGCGTAAAGGTCGCGCTGGGCGTGAATGTTTGGGTTGGCGTAAAGGTCTGAGTCGGTGTGTTGGTGGCGGTCGGTGTATCACTGGCCGTCGGTGTAAGGGTAATGGTCGGTGTATCACTAGCCGTTGGTGTGATCGACGGTGTGAGTGTTTCCGTGGGTGTGAGTGTTTCCGTGGGTGTGAGCGTCTCCGTCGGCGTGAGGGTACTGGTGGGTGTATCACTCGGTGTAGGTGTCAGCGTCTCCGTCGGCGTATCGCTGGCTGTCAGGGTAATGGTCGGCGTAAAAGTATCCGTGGGTGTGCTGCTGGGTGTCGATGTGGCGGTCGGTGTACGAGTGGCAGTCGGTGTACGACTAGACGTTGGTGTTGCCGTTGGCAAAGGTGTATTGGTCGGTGGGGGAACCGGTGTATCCGACGGTACTGGTGTACTGGTGGCCGGCACGGGTGTCAGAGACGGTACGGTGGTATTGGTGGGTGCGGTTGTATTGGTTGGCACGGGTGTCAGCGACGGTACAGTTGTATTGGTCGGTACGGTGGTGCTGGTCGGTGCAGTGGTACTGGTGGGCACGTTGGTGCTGGTTTTGACCGCCGTGCTGGTAGGCACGTTGGTACTGGTGGGCGCACCGATGGGTGTAAGGGTCGGAAGATGCGTATTGGTGGCAGTCACAAATGGCGTGGGCGTACTCGTTTTGGGAGCCAGCGCCGTTTGCGTGAGCTTGACCGAGTTGAGCGTTCTTTGCGCCGCTGCCGTTAACGTCAGAACAGATGTGGGTGTCAGATTGTTGTCCGTCGATGTCGGTGTAAAGGTCGCGAGTATCGTGCCATCTAACGGACAGCCGTGATTCTCGGCAGGGCCGGGTACTAACGGGCAGAGGTCAATGACATCGAACACACCATCACCATCGGTATCGATGAGCGGGGTCGGTGTGGGCAGCGGACAGCCCTGATTGCTGGGATCGCCAGCGACGGTCGGGCATTGATCCACTGAGTCGGGTACGGTGTCGCCATCTTGATCCGGGCAGCCGTTGGTATTGGCGGGGCCGGGTTCCAACGGACAGGCATCCTTCGGATAGGAAATCTTGTCACCGTCTTGATCCAAAGCGGGTGCAAGACACGTCACCTGCGAATCGCTCTTGGTCAGCGCCACCACCGTATCATAATAGGTTTTCACTTCGTCAAAGAGGATCGGCCCGATTTCAATCAGCTTTTTGTTGGTGATGTCCAGCAGCACACGCTTGCCAATGGGCATGACAACGGGATCTTGGCCGGGGAATTGATAATGACAGTCGTTTTGTGATCCAGTAAAACAGGTCAAAGCCAGTTTATCGGGATCATTGGGGATGGTGAGTTTGGCAGGTACCTGCTTGGCGGCGATACACAGGGTATGCGCGTCGAATTGAATATCGGTGCTTTGCTGCGGCACCACGCTCACCAAGCCTTGCGAGAAATCACCGGTGTTGGCGTACATATCGCCCGCCGGAAACAACTGTGAGTGAATGGTGTGATCCACAATCGAGACGGCATCCATCTGCATCAAGGTATCTTTTTGCAGATAGAAATTGGAGGGAATAACCGGCTG
>JACDGI010000468.1 GCA_013821665.1 Anaerolineae bacterium | reverse complement strand
GTGTACGACCCTCAGCCATTGTCATCGATTCGAAATACGACCAGCAGCTTGAAGCCTCAGTCCGCGATCAACTTTGTGAGATTGCGCCGCTCATTACCTGTCCGATGCCCAGTGGTCGCCGCATCATGCAAAACTTGGGTGTCAGTGATTATCTTGTGAAGCCTGTTACCCAACAGGTACTTCAAGAGGCCATTAACCGTCTAGCACAACCCATAAAATCGATTCTAATTGTGGATGACGATCAGGAGATTGTGCGCCTGTTCAGCCGTATGATACAGGCCATGTCCGATCAGTATATTGTCAGAAAAGCCTATGGTGGGGTCGAAGGTATGGCACTGATGCAAATACAGCCGCCGGATGTTGTGCTGCTCGATTTGCTGATGCCCGACATTGATGGACTGACCATACTTGAGCGCATGAAAACCATACCCAAACTGGCGGATATACCGGTCATTATGATTTCGGCACGCGGTGCGTCCGAGTCGGTTGCCTCATCCATTCAGGGGACGCTGAGCGTCAAGAAGCAGAACGGGTTTCAGCCGATTGAACTCGTGCATTGTATTGAAGATATTGTCGAAAATCTTAATTGAACCAACGCGAAAGGGCGGTCACAAACTCTTGCTGACCGGGCGGCTTGTGGATAAAACCCTCGGCCCCTAATGACATCACCAGATCACCGGCATCAAGAATCGAGCAGATCAGTACGGGTATGTTCTTCGTTTGCGTGCTGGTTTTAAATTTCTGCAAGATTTCTAGCCCGTCCTGATGGGGCAGCATGATGTCGAGGATAATGATTTGTGGCGTTTGTTCTTGTGCCATCTTAAAGGCTTCGAGTCCGTCACGGGCGGCCACCACCTCAACCGGTTGGTTCGCCAGATAACGCCGGAATAAAGCCACCACGTCGGGATTATCATCGACCACCAGTATTTGATATTGACGGTGCGGCAGATGAATTTCATAGGTTTGTCGGGGCGATGACCAATGTAATTCGCCGCCAATGGTATCCAACATTTTTTGAAGACTTTGTTTTTGGTCGCCATTTAGCAGCAGATTTTCGTCGGTTAATTGTCCCTGTTGGATCGTCCAGCGGATGATGACGCGGCCTTCTTCAGTCACGATTTCACACTGTAATTGAGAACCGGATACCAGATTTAAGATCAGGCTGGTACATACGGACAGAGAAATTTGACGGAGTAGAACGCGATCCAAGTTGACATAGGTTGGGACTGCCCCTGCTGTACATGTCAATTGGATGTCATGCTGTGCGGCTAAGTTTTTGGAAGCGTCGATCACCCCTTCCAGCAGTGTATCCAGATCAATTTGGATCTGGTTCCCATTCTGATTTAAGCTGGCGATTTCGCTTTCAATGGATATTTCGCCCGCAAAATGATGATCGGGTGTTGGCGCGATAGGCGTATCATCACCTTTGGTTAACAGGCCGACCAGCGTTTCCAAGGCTTTAGCATGTTCACGAAAATATTGGCGGCGGCTCAGCGTTAGCCTTTGCAGAATATCTTCGATGTCATATTGGTGAATATAGCGTAGGGTCAACACATTGTAGGCGCGTGAGGCTTTTTCCTGAACCACAACGTTCGTATCCGGCTGGAGCAGTTCGATGGCTTTTGTGACATGCTCACGGAAGAGCTGAACACGCAGCGCATCATCCGCTTCTGGAAATAGATGATTGAGCAAAACATGCTGGTAGAGGAAGGCATAATCATAGAAGTGGCTTAAGCAGTTCTGAAGCTGCTGCTCAATCTTGCCGAGGCTTTCAAAGTCTGACATTCAATATAATCTTCCAAAAATTTAAATTGGCACGAAGCTGGCACCCCCATGTCACCGAAAAAAGATTAGTCTGATACTAGGGAAATCCTATGCTATTCGTAAGACGATTGGGGGTTTTATTGACGAGAAACACGATACCCATGTCATTGTACATCTTAAAAAGAAGGGAATAAACATATCATGCAAAAAATGTTACTACGACTGACGTTACTGGTAGGCACTATTCTGGTGAGCAGTTTGGGCATTGTGAGCGCTCAGGCTAAAACAGTTGTCACTTATTGGACATGGAATGCGGCTGCTTATGCCAACCCCGGTGAAATGGTGGATGGTCAGCCCTCGGTGAGCTTTGCACAGGAAGCCTTTGAGGCCGCGCATCCCGAAATCGACCTCGATGTTAAAATTTTCTCCTATAGTGATTATCTGAACCAGATTCAACTGAATATGGCGGCGGGTACTGGCCCCGACATTGTGGCCTTACAAGCTGGTGTTCTTTTGAATACCTATTCGGAATTTCTCACGGATTTGACCCCGCGTGCCACAACCGAATGGGGCGATAAATGGGCGGATCGTTTTCTGTCTTTGGGACTCGACCAAAGCCGGAACGCGAAGGGTGATCTGGTCGGCTTACCCTTGATGAATTCGGCGGCGGGCTTTTTGTGGTACAACAAGATGATCTTCGATAAAGACGGACTCAAACCCCCGACGACTTGGGATGAGTGGATTGCGACCAGTAAAGCGCTCAAGGATAAAGGAACCATTGGCTTCTATCACGGTGCAGCCGATGCGTGGGTCGACCTCGACATGATTATCGCCATTGTCAATGAACTGGCTCCCGGAAAAATCTATCAAGCTGAAGCGGGCAAGATTCCGTGGACAGATCCCGATCTGGTGAAGGCGATGGATTATTGGAAGCAAATGTTCAGCAATGGCATTATGCAAGACGGTGCCTTAGCGGCCACCCAGTATCCCGATGCGCATCAAAACTTCACCTCCGGTAAAGCGGGTATGATGCTCATGGGCGTGTGGAATGATTTCTCGGTACTGACCAACGCCGGTTTCAAAGGCTCACAGCAAGGTTATGGTTTTACCGATAACTACGAATACGGTACGATTCCATTTCCTGATCTGAATGGAGATGGTAAACCCGGTGTGCCCTTCGGCGGCCCTGATGTCATTGTCGCCATGAACCAATCGTCACAGAAGCAGGATGCTGCATGGACGGTTTTGAGTTGGATGGTCAGTGAAGATGGTCAGAAACAACAGGCGAAACTCCTCAACGTACCTTCGATCAAGGGCGTACCCTTTGATGCCAGCGATGCCAAGAGCGATTTTGCCAAACAGGTTCTGGCTGACCAGATCACCCAGTTGGAAACGGCTTCAGGCAAACGCGAGTTCATCTATCCCGACTTGAAGACGGCCTTGAGCGATGCACTCCAAAGTGTGGCGGCAGGACAACAAACACCTGAAGAAGCGATGGCGGCGGTAGAAGCAGTCTCGCAGACGGTCAAACGGTAAACCACTTTCTCTATTCATCTCAGGGGAAGTTGTATGCTTTCCCTGAGAAATTATTGCCTAAGAGGTTATCCGTGACACGTACAACTCTACAACCTTTGGAAGCTGAGGTCAGCCAACCCATGACCGTTGGCACCAACCCAAATCCTAAGCGCCGGATTATCTGGACAAATTACCTGTATATCGTCCCCATTTTAGTTTTTGCGGCTGTGTTCTTCTACTATCCCATCGGCTATTCGGCGGGTGTCAGCACACTCGATTGGAATGGGGTCAGCGCAAAACGCGAAAATATTGGTCTCCAAAATTATCAGGATATTTTCACGCGCGATCTCATTGTGCGCCGTGCCTTAGGCAATCAACTGCTGTTCGGAGCCGTTGTCATCATCGGCCAGATGGTTCTGGGGCTGACGATGGCAATCCTGCTTAAATCACGCGCCCGTCTAAAAACACTCTATAAAGTCATCTTTTTCTTGCCGGTTGTGCTGTCATCGACGGTGGCAGCCTATGTATTCCGCCGCATCTATGACGGCAATACCGGCGAACTCAATCAGATGTTGAGGGCAGTAGGCTTAGCCCCGGTTGCGCACGCATGGTTGGCTGACCCCAATACTGCCTTAATTGCCCTGATGGTGATTAATATGTGGCAGTGGACAGGCTTCAGCTTCATGATGTATTACGCTGGCTTGACCCAAATTGACGAAGAAATATATGAAGCGGCACGCATTGACGGTGCCAACTTTTTCCAAATCATCACGCGGATTGTGATCCCCTTACTGCGCTCAACCCACTTCTCGTTGATTGTTCTCGGTGTCATTGGTGTACTGAAAACATTTGACATCGTATTTTTGGTCACGCAAGGTGGCCCTGCCCGTTCAACCGAGTTTCTGTCGACGTATATCTTTAAGCGCGGCTTATTGGAATTTGACGCAGGCTACGCCTCTGCCTTAGCTATTTTGATGATCATCCTCGCCTTGATATTGACGGTTTTCCAGTTACGCAGTTATGCAACCAGCCGGAGAGGCTAAGTTATGTTTAAAACCACTTCAAGGACACTCACCGTCTTCTGTCAGGTGTTACTGACATTGCTGGGTATCTTATTTGCGCTGCCGCTGGTGGTGATGTTTGCGGTCTCATTTCAGGGTCGCGGAATAGGTAACTACCAACTGGCGCTGGCCGTCCCTAATATCGTGCGCTTTTTCTTGAATAGCATCTTCGTAACCGTGTGTACGATTGTTTTAGTCTACACGGTAGCATCTATAGCCGCTTATGCCTTTTCCAAACTCAGAATTCCGGGCAAAGAATTTTTCTTCAATACGATTTTGGTAGGCTTGATGATACCGGGCATCTCAGTCACGGTTCCGCTCTTTATCCTCTTTCGCAACACGCATGTATTGGATACTTATGCGGCCATGATTCTGCCCTTTACGGCTTTTTCACTGCCCTTCACCGTCCTTTTGATGCGAAACTATTTTGATGGCATTCCAACCGAACTGCTCGACGCAGCCATGATCGACGGTTGTAATTCACTCAACGCTCTCTGGTGGATTATTCTGCCCATGAGCAAAGCCATTTCAATCGTGGTTGTAATCTGGACGTTTTTAGGCAGTTGGAACGATTATTTTACGGCCTTGGTTTACATCCGCAGTGATGAAATGCTGCCGGTGACTCATCTCCCGAATTTCCTTGTGCGTCTACAGGGTGTAGGTTCGCCTGATATTGGGCCGGTATTTGCAACGTTGGTGCTGATTAGCTTGCCCGTTATTCTCACCTATATTCTACTGCAACGGTATTTCGAAGATGGCATTGTTTCAGGCGCACTCAAATAGATTTTATAGACGGAGCTTTTGATGACAAATCCATACGAAATCGCTGCTTATTATTTTCCAAATTATCACGTTGATCCCCGAAACGAGAAGCTGTACGGTGCTGGTTGGACAGAGTGGGAACTCGTCAAACACGCACGTCCCCGTTTTGAAGGGCATTATCAGCCGCGCGTGCCGCTGTGGGGATATGAGAACGAGGCTGACCGTCAAGTATTCGCCCGTAAGATCGACGCAGCGGCGGATCATGGACTCACCAGTTTTATATTCGATTGGTACTGGTATAACGATGGCGCGTTTCTCAACCGTGGCCTTGAGCAAGGTTATTTACAAGCGGCTAATCGGGATCGTCTCAAATTCGCCTTGATGTGGGCTAATCATAATTGGGTGGATATTTTCCCGCTCAAACGCAGCCAATATGAGAACCCTTTGCTGCTGTATCCCGGACAAGTAAGCGACCAGACCTTTGAAGTGATGACCGATTACATCATCGAAACCTATTTTTCACAGCCGAGCTACTGGAAGATTGATGGCTGCCCTTACTTTTCGATGTACGAACTTTTTCGGTTTATCGAAGGGGCAGGCGGAATTGACAAAGCACAGCATCTTTTGGAACGCTTTCGCGCCAAGACTCGTGCCGCCGGTTTCCCTGATTTACATCTGAATGCGGTGGTGTGGGGCGTACAATTATTACCCGGTGAAACACGTCTTACGAACCCGCGCGACATGCTCAAGCAGCTTGGTTTTGACAGCGTGACCTCCTATGTTTGGATTCATCATGTCCCATTCCCTGATTTTCCAGTGACCGATTATCATCATGTGCGTGAAAGCATGAAACACTACAATCTCAAAACCGCAGCGGAATACGATATACCTTATTATCCAAATGTCACGATGGGTTGGGATTCCAGTCCACGTACCGTTCAGTCAGACCGATTTGATCTGCTGAATTATCCCTTCACCCCGACTTTAGGCGGCAATACACCCGATGCTTTCCGCAAAGCTCTGGAAGATGTGAAGGCCTTTCTGGATACGCAGCCTCACAAAATATTTAATATCAACGCTTGGAACGAGTGGACAGAAGGCAGCTATTTAGAACCGGATACGGTCAATGGCATGGGTTATTTGGAAGCGATCAAGGCCGTGTTTGCTGTCCCGTAGTCCTGTTGAATCGCTAAAATGAGATTAATATTGAAATCATTGGAGCATATTCCTCCCATATTCGCGCTTTAGAAGTTTCTAAAGTAACCTGAGTTATGGATAAAGCATATTGAGGCAGAGAAACGAGCTTTCAATCTGCTTCTTCGGCGGGTTTTAGTGGGCTTATGGTCTTTTACATATTAAAGTGGTAATCAATGGTCGATAATTTTGCCTTCGACCAAGTGAATTAGTGTAGGGATGAGGCCTGCCTCATCCGTTGGCTAAATACCATTCCAATTAGTAAATCACCA
>JACDGI010000467.1 GCA_013821665.1 Anaerolineae bacterium | reverse complement strand
GAGGCGGCGCGTGCCACTGGTTTTCGGATCACGATAGATGCCCGCTTTGCTGGCTAATTGTGCCGCGCTAAGCTCGATAAATTTCGCTTCAGATTCAGGATTTTGCAGCGAATCGGCTAGATAAAGATCGGCTACTTTTTTGCCCAGTACAGCGGGGTTCATGGTGGCAAGGTTGCAGAAGATAATCACGGCAAAGCGCTGGTCGGGGAAGCATATAAAGTCCGAGCGATAACCGGCATCCGCGCCGCTGTGACCAAAGGTTTTTAGGCCGCGATAGGGCGCAACACGCAGACCAAAAGCATAATCAATGGCTTTACCGCTGTTGAGGACACCCGGCTTGAGCATCAGCTCGATGACAGCCTCGCCGCCGACTTGCTTGTGGTAAAAGTTTTCTTCCCATAGGACGAGGTCTTCGACGGTTGTGAATAGACTGCTGGCACCGACTGTATCAAATAAAGGGATGCTGATGCGGTAGCCACCTTGAGGTCGTGGCGCATAACCATAAGCGCGATTCTTGACGATCATCTCGAAATCATCATGGAAGTGGGTGCTTTTCATGCCTAGCGGTTTGAAGATGCGCTCGGTGGTGAACTTGCGTAACGATTGACCGCTTATTCGTTCAACGATAATTCCGAGCAGTGTGTAGCCGGTATTGCTGTATAAGTATTCGTCATTCGGTTTGAAGTTCAGTTCTTTTTGGCGTGCTGCCAAGTAAAGAACATCAGCGTTGGTTTTGAGGTCATTTTCACGCCAACCTGCCATCGACAGCAGATCCCACTGGTCACGTAGGCCGCTGGTATGGTGGGCAAGCTGGCGAATGGTCAGGGGTTCACCATAGTCCGGCATTTCGGACAAGTATTTGCGAATATCATCATCTACCGAGAGCTTGCCATCTTGAGCGAGGAGGGCAATCGAGAAGGCCACGAATTCCTTCGAGATGGACGCGATATGAAAGACCGAATCGGGACGAATGGCGAGGTCATAATCCAAGTTAGCCATGCCATAGCCTCGTGAATAAATGATGTCGCCGTCCTGCACCACCGCTAAAGCGCAGCCGGGGGTATTGCTCTTATCCCATTGGGCAAAGATTGCATCGACTTTATCTGTGATTTCGCTCAAGGTTGTATCCCCTTTTGTGTGCCCGTGGCTGTTCGAGGTGGAGGTGTATAAAGCGTTTCTAGTGTGACTCGCTTAGCCGAAATTTGCATCTCTATTGGATAACCCCCACGCCATGAATTG
This sequence comes from Anaerolineae bacterium, assembly GCA_013821665.1. Classification (GTDB taxonomy): domain Bacteria; phylum Chloroflexota; class Anaerolineae; order Aggregatilineales; family Phototrophicaceae; genus CFX2. The sequence continues at coordinate 5,331 of JACDGI010000467.1, read as the reverse complement.
AGATTTTTGATGGCGCGACAATCTTTAGGATTTTCCTAGTGTGTTCGACAATATAATTTCTATATGAGGTGATATAACACACGTAATATGGAGAATTAACCCGTATGCAGCACCCTTTATTTGATGGCCCAGCCCAACCCATGCCCGTAAAAGTAGTACCCTTGCCTCCGCCTGATGAACTGACCATATTTGACGAAGCAGCCGTTGATGAGAACTATGATGGTAAGCTCGCCGCGCATCAAGTCAAAGAATTTCGTAAGAGCGCATTCAATGTGTCGGTGATCGTCGTTATCGCCTATATCATCACCCTCTTGCTCTCATTAGCCGCATGGGGTGAGCATCTTAGCGCCTCTCTGATTCCGATGTTTATTCTCTTCGTCATTTGCAGCGCGCTCTGCTATCCATTGTTCAAGCGAATCACTAACTTACGCCGCGAAATTAGCAATCAGTCTGTCGTCCATATTGACGGTCGGGTGCATCTGTTGAGGGAGATCATGCGCAGCCAACGGTTTTATGGCAGTTCGATCCGTAACCACGCCATTATTATCAACGACATACGGTTTTATGTGCCGGAAAAAACCTTTGAAATCTGCCGCAGAGACATGAACTATCGCTTGTATTACACTCCGATTACGCGACAGTTTGTGAATATCCATTCGCTGTAATGTGAATATCAAGCAGACAAATAAAAAGCCGAGATGCTTATCCCGGCTTTGATATGAACTGGTGTTCGTTGGTTAGGTGACAGGCTGTTTCTCAACCATCTTCTTGAGTGAGTCGAGAGCCGCATCCCAACTTTGTTCGGAAGTCTTTTTGCCTTCTTCGCTGGGCAGATTGACCTCAGTTACAGTTAGCTCGGTATTCCGCCCCTTCGACACAAGGGAATAAGTCACCTGCTGATAGTTCTCTGGATTGTCAGGCAATCCCGACACGGAACTCCAGTGGGTATGCGAGAGGAGTTTCGGCGGTTCGAATTTTAGGATTTCACCGCGATCCTCATATTGTTTACCTTGATATTCGCCCCGATGGACTATCGGTGTGCCTTCCATCCAAGTGGTGCGCGTGCTGACACCGAAGAACCACTGCCGGATGAGTTCTGGCCGTGTTAAGGCATCCCACACTTCCTCAACAGGGGCATTAATCGTTATAGTCTTTTGTGAGCGTAAATCGGTTGGCATTTGATAGGCCTCTACTTTCTTTCTACGCCATCAATGACCTTACCTTAACCGCAAACTAGACTTGGAAATACACCATTTATTAGGGGGTGTTCCTGAGTGTTTGATGAGTTTGAGGGAGACCGTTGTAGACTGGCATCGTCTTTGAAGACAAAATGATAAAATTTGTTCATCGTGATTTAGGAGCGAATATGACGCAATCAACACCAGAATTACCTATCATTCCTTTTGCATCTGCTATGGAGTTGGAACAATGGTTAGAAGCTAACCATGCCACCGCGACAGGCTTATGGGTGAAAATGGCTAAAAAGGAGTCGGGAATTCCGTCAGTCAATCATCCGCAGGCTTTAGATGTGGCGCTGTGCTTTGGCTGGATTGACGGCCAACGGCTGAAATTTGACGAGACCTATTTTCTGCAAAAGTTTACACCGCGTCGTTCTAAGAGTCCGTGGTCAAAGATCAATCAGGACAAAGTGGCGGCGCTGATTGCCAGCGGGAAAATGCGCGAGGGTGGATTGAAAGAAATTGAACGCGCCAAAGCCGATGGACGTTGGGAAGCGGCTTACGAGTCGCAGAGTAAGATGGGTGTGCCAGAGGATTTGCAAGCGGAACTCGATAAAAATCCAACGGCACAAGCTTTTTTCGATAAACTCAACAGCGTGAACCGTTACTCCATTTTGTACCGCATTACCACCGCCAAGAAAGCCGAAACACGCCGACAGCGCATTGAGAAGTTCATCACCATGCTCAACGAGGGTAAAAAGATTCACAACTAACCGATGCGGACACCGGTTTTGGTGTCGAAAAACAGCAGTTCGTCCTTTTGTAAGCCGCAGTAAATGGTCGAGCCGCGTTCGATATAAGGCTCAAGAGGTGCGGTCAGCGTCCATGTTTCACCGGCGAGATGGACGATGACCAATTGATGACGCTCGGCCAGCATCGGTATGGCTTGCTCGACCACACCGGGAATGCCACCTTCTTCTAGGTGCATATGCTCGGCACGGATAGCAGCAGTCACCAGCATACCTTCGGGTAAGTCACGGCGCAGGGCAAATCCGCCAAAATTTTCACCCTGCCAATGCCCATTTTCGCTGCGGCCATTGAAGAGGTTGATCGGTGGGCTGCCGATGAACGAGGCCACGAAAATATTATTCGGGCTGCTGTACAACTGCTGATAGGTTCCGACCTGTTCGATTTTACCCGCCCGCATGATGGCAATCCGATGCGATAAAGCGATGGCCTCTACTTGATCGTGGGTGACGTAAACGGATGTGACCGGAAAGGCGTTCAGCAGCCGCTTGAGTTCGATGCGGGCTTCGGTGCGGTATTTAGCATCCAAGTTGGCAAAGGGTTCGTCAAAGAGCAGCACCTGTAGATCACGGGCGAGGGCGCGGGCAATGCCGATGCGCTGCTTCTCGCCACCGGATAGCTGCGCTGGGCGGCGTTCGAGCAGTTTGTCGAGTCCGATGCCCGTAATTTTGGCGATTTGATGGAGTTTTTCGGGTACTTCTTCTTCGCGCTGGCGCAGCGAGAGAAAGAAGCCAACACTCTTGCGGCTTTCCCAATGGGGAATGAGCGCACCTTCCTGAAAGACCATACCGATGCCGCGTTCACGTAAGGGCACATCCCGCAAATCGACATCATCGTAAAGAATGCGGCCACTATCGGGTTTGTGGATTCCGGCAATCATGCGCAGCAAAGTCGATTTGCCGCAGCCGGAGGGGCCTAGAATAGCGAGGACATCACCGGTGTTGAGTTTGAGTGAGACATCATCAACAGCCGTAATCGCAGGGTCGTTGGTGAGCTGATCCGAGCCAAAACGTTTGCTGATATGTTCCAGCGTAATCGTGGTCATAATGATGCTGTCCGTAAACGGTTAGACCACTCCAGTTTAGCTCGATTCTGGATATTTTGTGGAGAATGGTTAGGTATTCACCGCCGCCACATCATGGCTGGCATCATATTGGGTTTGGGCAACACTGACCGATTGAATATGGGTTTCGGCCCAATCACGGATGGCCGTAATCGTCGGTATGAGGGTTTGCCCCAATGGTGTGAGTTCGTATTCCACACGCGGTGGCACTTCGGGATAGATGGTGCGTGTGACCAGACCATCACGTTCCAATCCTCGCAGGGTTTGCGCCAACATCTTTTGCGAAATGCCGCCGATGCTGCGTTGAAGCTGTGAGAAACGCTTCCGCTGGGTTTCTAGTAGACTAATAATCAGCACTGTCCATTTGTCGGCAATGAGATCAAGCACGCGCCGCGTTGGGCAATCGGCATCAAAGACATTGCTTGGAGGAGGGTCAAGTAAAGTTACCATAAATCCGTATCATCCTACACGATAAAGGGGATCGAATGCCTGATCTGCGTATTGAAATGGATCAAACAACCTTCACAGTTTTGCCGCTGTTTGTTCTTATTTTCGTTGTCTTACTTATCATTTTGTGGTGGTGCAAACACAGCTTTTCATATTTGCTGTGCTTCACTGTTTTTAGTATATACCTTGCGTTTGCTATCGATAAGACATTTTTTCCTATTCGATTGTCCGAATACTATGCCGAGACTTTTCGCCAAGTGCAGTTCACTTACTTTATAAACCTGATCCCTTTTTATTTCGGCACTTATGGCACGCTCGAAAGTTCGTTAACGACCTTGCTATTGAACGTCCTTCTCACCATGCCCTTTGGTTTTGGGATCAGTTTCTTGACGCATATCCGTGCCAGAAACTTCCTTTGGCTGGCATTGGCACTTGGATTTGGGATCGAGGCCACCCAATTTTTGATCGGGATATTGTTGGGTTATCTTGACCGCTATGTGGATATAAATGATGTGTTGATGAACGCCTTAGGTGTCTTGGTGGGCTACGTTCTATTTAGAGTTTTTGCTTGGATTTATGTGTGGGTGACGAGGCGCACAGGCATCAAACTTTGGGGATTAGCAGCCTACATTTATGCTGTCGCCAGCCAAGCTCATAGCAAACTCGTCACAGAATAATCAGCCCTAACTTTGTCGCACGCACAACCGCTTCGGTGCGGCTTTGTACGCCGAGCTTGGTCATGATGGCGTTGACGTGAAATTTGACAGTGTGATCGGTGATGCTCAAACGGCTAGCAATGGTTTTATTGGGTAAGCCGGAGGCCAGCAGTTGCAAGACTTCCATTTCGCGCGGCGTGAGCGCTTCAACTTGGCCTTCGGGTTGGGCGGCCTCGACCTGTGCCAGTGCGCTAACCAGCGTGGGTTCAATCACGGCAAAACCATGTGAGGCAGCCGTTAAAGCCGCACCAAGGCTGTCGGGATCAAGGTTGCCGAGCAGCAAACCCCGCGCACCGGCTCGCCACGCTTCGGCTGCTTGCGAGGTTTCTTTAAGGAGCGCCACAATCGGCATATCACGCGGGAGTTCGGGCACGGCGTTCCAACTCCAATCCCACGCGATTACATCCGGTTTAGCGAATTCCAGATCGGCAGCCAGTTGGTTGCCACTGCTTTGACCGGCCACGGATAGGCCGCTGACACCGGCTAAGAGCGCAGCTAATCCCATACGGGCCAGTGGATTTTCGGCAACAAGCAATACTTTGATGTCGGGCATAAGTCGTCGTTAGTCTATAGTTTTCAGTTAATAGTCAAAAGCACAAGATAGTTCGTGTAATGTTTCATATGGTACGGGTTTACTGTTGGAAGCATGTCAGAATTGGCCCGAGGCGACCTATACCTTTGGCTAAGTCGATGAGATTTCGGCTTCTCTAGCCAGCCGTTCCGCACGCCGTTGAATTCCGAACATACATTTGCGCATCATAATGATGTCCGTGAATTCAACCAATAATTCAAAGATGATACTGGGTGACAGCCAGTGATATTTCAGCCGCACGCGTGTAATGAGCCGTGTGTGATTTTCATCAATAGGGTAAAGACCCCAAACCCAAGTCATATCGTCTGTTTTGTTTCCCCACAGCATCCACTGATCAGGTAGGAAGTTCTTGATAATCATTCCGTTCTTGCCGTCGGGACTCATCGGAATAATGTTGCCTATTTGCGGGTGCTGGAACTCCGGCAAAATGACTTCGGCGCTTGGTTTGCCGAGATTGTCAAGCAAGTCAATGCTGTACCAGCCAGCGTGCGTGACGCCAATTTGCATAATCCAAGGGAAAATATGCTC
>JACDGI010000466.1 GCA_013821665.1 Anaerolineae bacterium | reverse complement strand
CGATTACATCTCCACTTTTTGGCCGAAAATCATCCGTCAGCAGTTGCAGGATGAACAGACACGTATCGGCTTACCCAAGCCTTACATCGTGCCCGGAAACGGTGAGATGTTCCAAGAGATGTACTACTGGGACAGCTTTTTCGAGGCGCTGGGTGTCGTGGGCACCGAGTATGAACATCTTGTTATGGATATGACCGAAAATATGCTTTACCTGTTCAACCGTTTTGGAGTCATCCCCAACGGCAGTCGTTATTATTTCTTGTCGCGCAGCCAACCACCGCTGCTCAATGAGATGATCTGGTTGTCTTACAATATTCTTGTCAAAAAGGATAAGCTGTCGGCGGACGCATTTTTAGCAAGCGCCATGCAAGCCTCAGAACGTGAACATGAAACCGTCTGGCATGGTACTGAACAACCGCATAAACGTTTGCTCTATCGTGGGCTGTCACGCTATTACGACATCAATGTGTTGGATATGTTGGCTTCCTGTGAAAGCGGTTGGGATCATTCGACGCGCTGTGATGACCGTTGGCTGGAACATTTACCAGTTGATCTGAATGCGATGCTCTACCGCCGTGAATGTGATTATGAACGGGTCGCCACTATGCAGGGTGATACTTCCCGTGCCGAGAGTTGGGCAACACGGGCGGCTAAACGCCGCGAGACTATGATTGACTTGATGTGGGATGGCGGGCAGGGCTTCTTTTTCGATTATGATGTGGCGAACAAAACCTGCAACACAGCGCCATCATTAGCTGGGTTCTATCCGCTGTGGGCCAAGTTAGCCACGCCTGAACAGGCTGCGCGGATTGTTCGTGATTGGCTGCCACGCTTCGAATTCCCCGGTGGTTTGGTGACAACTCTCGACTCCAAAGCAGGTCGTCAGTGGGCGTATCCCAATGGCTGGGCACCCCTCAACTGGATTGTGACTGAAGGATTAGCCAACTACGGCTTTAACGATGAAGCACAGCGTATCCGGCGTGCGTGGTGTGATAACTGTGCGGCGGTCTTCACTGAAACCGGCGCGATGTGGGAAAAATATAATGTTGTCCAGATTGGCGGCAAAGAAGAAGGCGGACTGTATGGCTCGGTGCGCGGCTTTGGCTGGAGCAACGGTGTTTTTGTCGATTTTGCTCGTAAGCTGGAAGCCGAATAAATTGGCGATCTTGAATACTTATAGCTTCATTATTACTTAACTGACCTTTGGCAGATTGCATTTTGACTAAAGACTATCGACTAAGGACTTTCCTATGACAACATCATCGACCCTTGCACCGCTTCTGGAAATGACCCGTACCATCGGTCAGCCGCATATGGAGTACGTCATTGTTGGCGAGGGCAACACTTCCTGCCGGATTGATGCCGACTCGTTCTGGATTAAAGCCAGCGGCCAGCAGATGAATAACATCGGCGAAAACGGCTTTGTAGCGGTTAAGTTCGCGCCCATTCTGGACATGCTTGAGCAGCCAGCAGGTGATTTGGCCGCCCAAAAACTCACCATGCAAGCGGCTAAGGTGGATGCCAGTGCGTCGGGTGTGCCATCGGTCGAAGTGACCTTCCATGCGATGCTTTTGCACGAGTGTGGTGTCAAATATATCGGACATACTCACGCGATGGCGGTTAATCGGTTGACGTGCAGTCCACGAGCTGGTGATTTCGCGACGCGGCGTATGTTCCCCGATGAAGCGGTGTTGTGCGGTCCTGAATCGGTTCTGGTGCCCTATGTTGACCCCGGTTTGCCGTTGGCACTGGCTATTCGCGACGGTGTGCGTCGTTATATGGCAGACTGGGGCGAAGCGCCCAAGGTGATTTTGCTGGTCAATCATGGGGTGATCGTGTTGGGACAAACCCCACAAGAAATCCTCAATATCACGGCTATGACGGTAAAGGCAGCCCATATATTTTATGGCGCGGCGACGTTGGGCGGGCCAGTCTTTATGTCACGCGAGGATGTGTTGCATATCGTCAGGCGACCTGATGAAATTTACCGTCGCAGCCTGTTTGTGGAGAAAGATTCTCACTAAGTAATACAAAATATTCGGTCAGCTTTTTGTCTTTTCCTACTCAAGAACTTTGCGTAGGAAAAGTTACACTGCGTTCTTAGGGCAAATTTACCAAGGAGCGTGGGATAATTATGACCGAAATTATTATTCGTTATGCCATGATGGATGATTTCCCCCGTATAAAATTGCTCCTTCAACGTTGTCATCTCGTCACGGATGGGCTGTTTGAACCGGGGACTCAATGCTGGCTGATCGAAGAGTATGGCAAACAGGCTATCGTTGGTATAGCAGCCATCGAGTTAGGTGATAACGCCGGATTGCTGCGGAGTGTGGGGGTTGATCCGGTGTTTCGTCGGCAAGGGTTGGGCGCTGCGCTGACCAATACGGCCTTTGAAGGCTGCCGCATGGCAGGGCGACATGTTATCTATTGTTTCAGTACCGGCGCAGGTGCTTATTGGCAGCGGTTCGGTTTCCGCGAGGTGCCTGTTAATGAAGTCATCAACGCACTGCCGGAAAGCCCACAGGTTAACCAGTTTGGGCGCATTGGTTGGCTGCCCGCTGAAATTGCATGGCGCAAAGATTTGTAGCGCGAAGGTCTTGGCTCGTATAAGACAAAGATGTTTATTTGTTTCTGAAAACATATGATATAGAACTCAAAATGTTGTAAATGTTGCAGTTGCACCTGCATTTGTTGCAATTTGCGCAATACATCCGCTGAATTGTACGGCGGATGTGAGGGAGCTTGGCGCTGAATGGTCATTTTATGTCGGCGGGAGGCTCGGCTGATGCCGCTGAAATGACACAAATGCAGCAGATTACTCGGCTAATGCCACCGCCGTGCAATTTGTGTACGCCGCTGCCATTATTGCTCTCATTTTAAGTGGTGATTGATGGATAGTTGGTGACATGCGGCCTTCTCCTAAAAATTATGATGACGTTTACAAAGTACGTGATGGTTGTCCTTGAAATGCGCGGAAGAGGCACGCCTCTTCCCTACAATCGCATTGGTTTTTATCGGTGAAAATTACATCATGTACTATTTCATCTGTCTAAAAATAGTTCCATGATTATGTCTATGAGGGTGCAATATGTTGCGCCCCTACAAAAGTTTATCTTTGCAGTTATATGTCTATTTTAGAACAGAAGTTCGTAATTTGTCAATGCGATTCGGTTCGAGTTTTCAAACCTGAAAAATATTCCTAAGTCTGAAAATGAAAATTCGATTCCTGAGTTTCTTCCCGCAAATACCCGCTTGTTAAAGCCCGCTGTTTATAGTGTCTACAGATCCCAATCATATAAATCTATCGCTATTCTATACAAAAGGGACGAGCAAAAGTTCGGTTAATAATCGTGGTATCATTTTTTGACATGTTAACTCAATTACGGTAGACTGCCTTCATCTTTGGCGAGGCAAGTACCATATAAAGCCGCGCCATTTGGAAAAAATTGTTTCGTGTAATTACAAGGAGTGAGTTTAGATGCTTAAACGTCTTTCAGTATTGTTCGTATTAGCCGCTATGGTCGTCGGCGTATTTAGTGTCACGATGGCCCAAGACGCGGTCAAAGTCGGCCCTATCACCCAACGTATTCTGGATCGCAAGAAATTGATCTGCGGTGTGAGCACCGGTACACCGGGCTTCACCGTCATCAACACCGATGGTAGCTACAGTGGTTTCGATGTGGACTACTGCCGCGTTGTTGCGGCTGCCATATTGGGCGATTCTACACTGGTTGACTTCCGCCCATTGCAGGCAGATCAACGTCAGGCCGCTATTCAGTCAGAAGAAGTCGATCTGATGTCGCGTAACACCACCTATACCCTCAGCCGTGATTCGGTTTGGGGTGCAACTTTCGCCCCCACCACCTTCTATGATGGTCAGGGCATGATGGTTACGGTTGCCAGCGGTATTACCGACCTCAAGGGCTTGGAAGGTCTGACGATTTGCGTTCAAAGTGGTACCACCACCGAACTCAACCTCGCTGACCAAATGAGCCTCGCCGGTGTCAAATACACCCCCAAGGTGTTCGCCGCTGCTGACGCGACATGGAACGCCTTCGTCGCTGGTCAATGCGATGCTTTCACCACCGACAAGAGCGGTCTTATCGGCTACAAGGGCAGCGCTCCTGACCCGACACTGTTCGCTATTCTTGATGTGACCATGAGCAAGGAGCCCCTCGGCCCACTCAGCCCACAGTCTGACCCTCAGTTTGCCGACATTGTCCGCTGGTCGGTTTACGCCACCATTCAGGCCGAAGAATACGGTATCACCAGCAAGAATGTTGATACATTCTTGAAGAGTGATGTGCCAGAAATTCAGCGCTTCCTTGGTCAGGGCGACAATGCCATCGGTTCACTGTATGGCATTGCCAATGACTTCACCGTGCAGATTATTAAGCAGGTTGGTAACTACGGCGAAATCTTTGATCGCAACGTTGGCGCACCGTATGGTGTAGCCCGTGGTGTCAATGATCTGTGGACCAAGGGCGGCTTGATGTACTCACCGCCATTCCGTTAGTCAATTGCTGACGGATTGAATTGTTTATAACGATAAGGGCGACGCATTCCGTCGCCCTTATCAATCAAAATATTCGAATAAACTTTTTACGAGCCGAAATAGTATTTATTCAGTGAAACACTCATTGTTCATCGACTGTAACTGACAGAATAAGGTCACGATTATGGCTGATCTTCCACCCAACACAATCCATCCCACCCAGAACCGCAGTGTCATTCCGGCATTTTTGCGCGATCAACGTATTTTGTCGGTTGTCGGTCAGCTTATATTCGCTTTTGTACTGGTTTATCTGATCTCGTTATTGTGGGGGTCGATCATTACCTCTCTCAGTTCCAAAAATCTGACACCCAGTCTGAACTTCCTGACCAACCGTGCTGGCTTCGACATCGCTGAACGTCCCGAATGGTACAGTTCTAACAGTTCTTATGGCGATGCCTTTATCGTCGGAGTGACCAATTCGCTGCGGATTATCGGTATTGGTCTCGTCTTGACCACCATTCTCGGCGTATTAGCGGGTATCTTCCTACTCAGCAGCAACTTTTTATTGCGGAACGTCACCCGTGGCGCGGTTGAACTCCTCCGCAATACCCCTATTTTGATACAACTCATTTTTTGGTATGCCGTTGTTATCGCCTCCATGCCTGACTTTCGGACACCGCTGACACTGCTGCCTGAAGGCCGTTATGCTGTTCCGATTCGCTGGCTGCTTGAACTCGCCATCGTTGCTTTTCTATGGTTCGGCTATTTGGCTAAAGAAAAGATTGGCTCGCCACGTCGATTGGGTGTGACTTCAGTTTTGCTCGGCGTGATTGTCGCCATCGAAGCCGCTTTCTTTTTTGTGGGCAGTTCCTATGGCTTGGGTGCGCTCAGTAACATGACCTTTGTTGTTTATGCACTGGTGAGCATTGTATTGATCGCTGCCGCCACCCGCATGAATAATGTTCAACGTTGGCGGGCAATCGGTTTGACAGTTGGGCAGTTTGTTGGCGGTCTGATTTTCTACTTCGGTATTCTCCCCTCTAACGGCATCCCGATAGATGTCTATCCCAGTGTATTCATCAGTCGTCGCGGTTTTGCTTTTCCCGAAATACATACCACCGCCCGCTTTGCTGATTGGCTGGCTTTCATTGCCATCGGAGTGTCGTTGGCGCTGGTGATATGGATTTACTTAGGACGTATCACCGAGCAAACTGGGCGTGCCTATCCACGCTTACGTTACAGTGTGCTAGCGATTGTCATCTTTGTGGCGGTCGGTTGGGTGGCTGTTGGTTTAGAACCCGATCCTGCCGCTGTACCTGTCACGCAAGAGGATAAGACGGTTGTCATGATGAGCCTGACTGATGCGCGGGCGGGTGGTCTTTTAACCCCTGCGGATGAAGACCTCTACAGCTCCAGTCCCATCCGGTATATCCCACCCGTGCAAAAAGTGAATGCGGCGGGTATCGTTTCTGGATATGTCAGTGGCACGCAGGTATCACCAGAATACATTGCACTCTTGCTCGGTTTGGTCGTTTATACGGCGGCTTTCATCGCCGAAATCGTGCGCTCCGGTATTCTGGCTGTACCTAAGGGCCAGATTGAAGCCTCGCGGGCGTTGGGCTTCGGCACCACTCAAACGCTGTGGATGATTATTCTGCCGCAAGCGATGCGGGTCATTATTCCGCCGCTTGCCAGCCAATATCTCAATCTCGCCAAGAATTCGAGCCTTGCGATTGCCATTGCCTTCGCGGACATTGTATCCATCACCCAAACCATCATGAACCAATCGGGGCAATCGGTGACGGGCATTACGATGATTATGTTGAGCTACCTCACCATCAGTCTTGTAATCGCCTTCTTCACCAATTTAGTGAACCGTCGCTTCCAGCTTGTGACAAGGTAGCCGCTTATGACAACCCTCAACGAACAAAACCCCATTTCGTTTGGCACAACCATTATCAGTGGAGCAGATACTTCACCCAGCCATCCACCGCTCTTGGCCGTTGGGCCGCTGGCGTGGATCAAGAAAAATCTTTTTAATACCATTGGCGATGCCATTCTCACCATCATTGTGTTGTTTATTGTGGGGG